>JBFEMR010000007.1:0-18602 GCA_041551495.1 Dehalococcoidia bacterium | reverse complement strand
CCGAAGATTTCTTCTCCTGGAGTGCCCAGAACTACAATGCGGCCTCCTAATTGATCAATGATGGGTTTACTAGCCACAGCGGCCCCGACTGCAGAGGCAGCTATTATATTATGTCCGCAACCATGTCCTATTTTGGGTAAGGCATCATATTCAGCAAGCAAAGCAATTCTGGGGCGTCCTTGACCATATGTGGCGCGAAAGGCAGTAGCTAGGTTGGCGATGCCTTGTTCTACAGTAAATCCATTATCTTCAAGATGACTAGTAAGCCAGGCAGATGCCTTTTCTTCTTCGAAGCCTAACTCAGGGTTATCATGGATATTCAGGCTCAACTGGACAAGCTGGTGCCGATGCAGCTCAACGCGATCTTTTACATCTGCCTTTAATTCTTCTATTTCCAATAGTAAAACCTCTTGTGATATAGTTTATTATACTTTGTGACTCATCTAAATTTCTAGGCTATGACAAATGGAAAAGGAACCCCTTGTAGCTTTAACAAATGTAGCTCAGTTGCTGAAAGAGCCTGTTGGCTCCACCCAAAGCTATGATATAAGCGGGGCGATTGATGAAGAAATTGAAGGTTCTGTTGAAGGCAAAGCAAAGTTGATCCACACAAATCAGGGAGTTTTGGTTCAGTGTAAAATAACTGCTGAAGTAAAACTCATATGCAGCCGTTGTCTCGATACGTTTCTGGTACCCATAAGCTTCACTGCCGAAGAAGAATTTGTTTCGGTATCTGATGTGCCTGGTAATTTAGCACTATCTTCACCGGAGCAATCGGAGGAATTTACTATTGACGATAAAAATATACTTGACCTGAGTGAATTAATACGGCAATATACTCTGCTAAATTTACCAATGAAACCACTATGTCGACCGGACTGCCCGGGAATTAACTAAATCCAGAGAGTCTCGCGATTTTGGTGAACCCTTTATGATACTGATTTCGAATTGACGAGTTGCCGATAAAATCGTAATATTTTTACGGTTTAAAATGAAGGAGGCGAATTCACATGGCACTACCTAAGAAAAAAACTGCTAAATCTCGCCAGGGGAAAAGGCGCAGCCATCTTAAATTAAATCTGCCTGGCATGGATGTGTGCCCCCATTGTCACAGTCCCAAGTTATCTCATCATGTTTGTCCTAACTGTGGTTGGTACAATGATAGAGAAGCCATCGAGGTCAAACCGGCTAAGAAATAGTTTGCATGGTTGACGTATCCAAAGCAGCCTACGTTTTTCCAGGGCAGGGCTCCCAAAGCACGGGTATGGGACTGGACCTATACAACAGTTATCCTGCTGCTAGGGCGGTCTTTGATGTAGCCGATGCTTCTTTGGGTTTTTCCCTATCCCGTTTATGCTTTGAGGGTCCAGAGGAGGAATTAACGAAGACGCATAACGTACAGCCAGCAATACTTATCGTCAGCATCGCCTGCCTTAAAGCACTGGAATCGGAAAACATAGCCAATTTTCCCTCGCCCGTTTTTGTTGCTGGTCATAGTTTGGGTGAATATACTGCTCTTGTTGTTGCTGGTGCACTTGACTTGACTGATGCTGTTTTGCTGGTAAGGGAGAGAGGGAGATTAATGTATGAAGCTGGACTGAAAAATCCAGGGAGCATGCTGGCGGTAATAGGGCTTGATCAAGAAACAGTCAAAGATATAAGCTTTCGTAGTGAGACTGAGATTTCCAATATAAACTGTCCCGGACAGATTGTCATCAGTGGTGCCGCCCAAGCTCTATCTGAAGCTGGTAAATTGGCCAAGATAAAAGGTGCTCGTGTTCTTATTCCCTTGAAGGTTAGTGGGGCTTTTCATTCCCCCTTAATGGAACCAATCATTGCTGAATTCAGCGAAGTCGTCTCAAGCTTTAAGTTTCACTCACCAGCCATTCCCGTAATATCTAATGTAACCGCACAGCCATTAGCCGACGTTGACTCTATAAAAGAAGAGCTGGTGAAGCAGCTTCGCAATTGTATCCAATGGCAAAGGTCGGTGGAATATATGGTGCATAGCGGCGTAATCACCTTTTGTGAGATAGGTCCAGGACGAGTGCTTAGTGGTTTAATCAGGCGGATCAATCCAGAACTTGAAATTTTTAATGTATCCGGAATTGAGGATATAGCGCAGCTAGCAGGTATAGAGAATCCAATTAACTAATGGCCGGCATGAGGCGACAGGCAAGAATCGCTGCTCTCCAGACACTTTATGAACTCGATTGCACGAAGCATGAGGTGGAGGAAGCTTTAGCTCGCTTAAGAGCAGTCGAAACACTGGCTCAGGAAGCATTTAGCTTCACTGAGGAGCTGGTTAAAGGAGTAGTACGAAGCAAATCCGAGCTTGATGCTCTTATTAAAAGATTTGCCCCTGCCTTTCCTGCAGAACAGATGTCTATCGTGGACAGAAATATTTTGCGCCTAGCTATTTTCGAAATTTTATTTAGTGATAAAACTCCATTTAAGGTAGCTATAAATGAAGCTATTGAGTTAGCCAAGTCATTTGGAAGCGATTCCTCCCCCCGGTTCATCAACGGTGTATTGGGCTCCATAACAATTGAACAGGGCAAAGGACAAATAGAGCCTCATCAAAGGGCATGAGGGCTTTGTCTATTATATGGTAACCTCTGCACCATAGCGATATTTCCGAATAATAAATTTTCTTGACAGTATATTTTCTGGAGTGTAAAATAATTATACAATGCGTAGTATAGACATCCAGCAAACACAATCCTTGCAGGCGCGGCAAGAGTTTAAATTAGTTGTACAAATGGAACAGGCCAATCTATTGGAGATGACCGAAGAAGAGTTCAACAGGTTTACCGTTGAAGTAGAAAGAAGTCCTTTGTTTAAGAGATTGTATCGGAAGGAGAGAATAGTTCGCTATCAGAGATATCCTAAGACAGATCTCTCCTCTCGGTTTTATCAGTTGAATGAAGAAATTGTCGCTGGCAGCACTGGTAATATTGATGTCGAAACCCTTCTATCTGATAAGGAGGGAATAGTGCGCCAGATACAAAAAATAGGGTCGGATAATTTTAAACGTTATTTCTTATATCCTGAACCTGGGGTAAGCGTTGAGGAGATTGCCGAAGAGTGCAATTTAGAGTTTCCAGAGGTTGAAAAGATAAACAAACTCATTAATGAATTCTCTGTTATTAGTGAGTTTTATCACCCTTCGACTCTTAGTTCAGGGCAGGGAATTCACTACTCCAAGATCGCTTCAATAGAAAGGGGGTCGGAGGGATTTGTCGTTGGTTATCTTTCCCCTTCTTATGCCCGGGGAAGATATTCGATTGACTATGAGACGTTCGAGGAATTAAAAGGGGATGGGGCTTTCAGTACCACTGAGGCGAAGGAGGCAAGGCAACTATTTAAGAAGCTAGAACTAATCAATAGCCGTAAGGACACGGTGACCCAAATATTGAAAGGAATTGTGGAAAAGCAGTCACTTTATTTCGAATCTGAAAATATCAAAGCTATCCTGCCATTTAGCCAGAAGGAGTTGGCTAAAAGGATCGGGCTTGTACCAAGCTCAATTAGTCGTGCTATTAGAGGTAGAAGCATTGAGACACCCTGGCGTGAAGAGAAAGCGCTTAAGGATTTTTTCCCGCGGCCAAAAATGTTCAAGAAGGAGCTAGTCAAGCAGCTACTTGAAACAAGGGAAGAATTCTCCTCTGATGAAGCGATTAAAACCGAACTTGAACACAAATTTGGCGTTTCCGTTTCCCGCCGCTCAATAGCAGATTTAAGGAAGGAGTTAAAATTTCCGCCGGCTTGGAAGAGAAAACAAGCTTCACCCAGGAAGAGGTAACTGTGACTGATCAACCTAATAAGGCGGGTACACGGCAACGCTGGCATGACAGCATTACCAAAAAAACTATGGCATTTTTACCGGGTAACCAGGTATCCAGAGGTATAAGAAGCCCCCATTTCTGGGTAATCGCTGCTCTAATGGTAATTCTTTCACTCATTTACTATGCGGGATATACTCCCTTGGCTCAATTAGGAAATTTTTTCACTAATGATTTTCCTCATGACTTGCATCGGACTTTGTTCTTAATTCCCATAATCTACGCATCTATAGCTTTCAGAGTTAGGGGAGCCCTTGTTACTTCTTCCGTTTTCTTATGTGTTATGCTGCCGCGTACCTTTTACTCTCCATATGCTGATCCGTTAGGCAGACCGCTTCTCTTTGTCTTGTTTACCGCTTCACTTGGAGTGTTAGCTGCGATGTTGCTAGATCAAGTTGAGAAAGAAAGAAAAGCTCACGCCGAGCTAAATATAGCTCACCAAGAGCTTAGTGCTTATGTCCGGAAGTTAGAGGAAAGCCAGGAGCAACTAATCCGGGCTGAAAAGCTGACCTCTTTAGGTCAGCTCGCTGCCTCCATCGCTCATGAAATTAATAATCCTCTGGCTGGAGTCCTGGTCTACACTCAGCTGCTGTCTAAGAAGGTGACTGGTAATGCTTTTAAGAAAGAAGAAGCACTTAGTAACCTTTCCAAGATGGAAACCGAGATAAGTCGTTGCTCCCGAATAATTCGAAATCTTTTAGATTTTGCGCGTCAGACAGAGCCGATGTTGAGACTGGTGGATGTTAATCAGGTCATAGAACAGGTCTTGGCCATGGTAGGTCATCAAGCCCAACTTCAAAAAGTTGAGGTTGTACAAGAGTTTAGCCCATCCTTGCCCAAAGTTATTGCTGACTTCGACCAGCTGCAGCAGATATTTACCAATCTCTCTCTTAATGCTATACAGGCAATGCCTGCAGGGGGCAAGTTAACCGTTCGCAGCTCGGCGGTGGACAGTGAAGTCAGAGTCGATGTTCAGGATACAGGCTGCGGTATCTCGAAAGAGAACATGAGTAAGCTATTCACACCTTTCTTCACAACCAAGGTAAAGGGCAAGGGTGTAGGATTGGGACTAGCTGTAGTGCATGGCATTATCGAGAGGCATAAGGGAAGGATTGAAGTACAAAGCGAAGTAGGGAAGGGGACCACTTTCAGTGTCTATTTGGCAGGTCACGAAGATGAAAAAAGTTAAAGTACTCATAGTTGACGATGAAGCCATTATTCGGGATGCGCTTAGCGATTGGCTAAAGGATATTGGCTATCAGGTTTTTACTGCTGAGAACGGTCAAAAGGCACTAAACGTGATCGAGAAAGAAAAGCCAGGTATCATGATTTCCGATCTCGTGATGCCGGGCATGGATGGTATCGAGTTGATGAAAAAGGCTAAAGCACAGCAGCCCGACATCGAGGTTATTATCATCACAGCGTATGCCAGCATACCTACGGCTATAACTGCCATGAAGGAAGGAGCTTACGATTATATTGAGAAGCCTTTTTGCCCTGAGAGGGCTGAATTATTAGTAAAGAAATTGGCTGAACATCGAGAACTGATTGAGGAAAATCTCTCTCTGCGTCAGAAATTGGAGGACCGTTACCGATTTGAGAACATAATAGCGAAAAGCTCCAAGATGCAGCGAGTAATCGAGGTAATAAAAGTCGTAGCTAAAAGCAACGTCACCATATTGATCACGGGCGAGAGCGGCACAGGTAAGGAGTTGGTGGCGCGTGCCATTCATTCTCAGAGCGATCGCAGTAGCAAGCCATTTGTGGCTGTTAGTTGTGCTGCTTTGCCTGAAAGTCTCCTGGAAAGTGAGTTATTTGGTCATGAGAAAGGTTCCTTCACTGGAGCTTACGCTCAAAAGAAAGGGAAATTCGAATTCGCCAATGGGGGGACTCTTTTTTTAGACGAAATTGGCGAGATGAGTGCTAATATCCAGGTCCACTTGCTAAGGGTCTTGGAGGAGAAAGAATTTACCCGTGTTGGTGGCAATGAGCCAATTAAAGTGGATGTACGCGTTATTTCAGCGACTAATAAGGACCTAAGAAGGGCAATAGAAAAGCAGGAATTTCGTGAAGATCTTTATTACCGGCTCAATGTAGTTAATATCGAATTGCCTCCCCTAAGGGAAAGAAAAGAGGATATACCTCTATTAGCTGAACATTTCTTGCATAAATTTGCAGCGGAAAATAGAAAAGAGGTGACCGAGTTTTCTCCCGAGGTTATAGAGTCTCTCCTTGCTTACGACTGGCCGGGCAACATCCGCGAACTGGAAAACTCCATTGAAAGGGCAATCATCCTGTCCAGGGATAGTTCTATCACTACCGCTGACCTACCTCAGGAAAATGTGTCACTGGTTAGCTCAGCCTCAATAGGGAAAAACCTCAAGGAAGTCGAGAAGACTCATATCCTGAATGTTCTTCGTGAAACAGGTGAGAATTACAGTGAGGCAGCTAGAATATTGGGGGTCAGCCGGATGACGCTCTACAACAAGGCAAAGGAGTACGGTTTTGATGTAAAAAAATAGACGATAAGTGATTTATTTCTTTACATAGTTAGAGATACGATAGGTTTTCAGTTTTGGTGAAAAAGGCTACCTGAATTTCAGGTAGCCTTCTTATTTTGGCAAGAAAATTGCACTATGAAAGGGTGAAGGAGATGAAAATGAATAAACAGGAAACTACAAGAAAACACGACAAGGAGGTGAAAGAAATGAAACCAGTATTGATAGTTGAAGATGAAGCCATTTTGAGGGAGTCACTCAGGGACTGGCTTAGAGATGAGGGCTATGAAGTAGAAACTGCCGAAGAAGGTGAAGAAGCGTTACAGAGAATAGGAAAGGAGAAATTTGGCATAGCAATTCTTGACCTAAGGCTGCCGGGAAAGGATGGGCTCGAGGTATTAAGAGAAGCTAAAGCACAAGACCCGAAGCTCCAGGGAATAATCATCACTGCTTATCCTTCGGTAGAAACGGCCGCAGAGGCAAAAAAAATAGGGGCTGCGGATTATATAGTCAAACCCTTTACACCTGATGCTTTGGAGAAATCGATCCAAGCAGTTCTCGGCCCTGTTCAAGCAGAGATAAAACCTGAAAAGAGCAAGGTTGAGGCGACTGCAGTGGAAGCCGGGCCAGTTGAAAAGCCCGGGGTTGAGGAAATCATATATATAACAAGAGAGGAAATTCCTGGCCGCTTCGAGCAAGGTCAGACTTACTTTCAGGAAGGCAAATATAAGGAAGCCCTGAAGGAATTCCAATCCATCCTGAATATCGCTCCCGGCCATATGGGAACTAGAGTCTGGATCCGAAAGACCAAGGACGAATTAGCAAAGCCGATAGTCGAAGCTCCTGAAGCTGGGGCAGCCGTCGAAGAGGCGGAAAAAGTAAAACAATGTGTTTGGTCAAGGATGGGAGTCGTTTCCTACAGAATCTGTACTCGAGATTATGATTGCCTGACCTGTGAGTTTGACCAGATGATGCAGGATAAAATAGCCAGTGGTGAGACTACTGAATTGGATGAAGCGCTGGAGAGGCTTAAAGAACTGCCAGGACCTCAAAGGGTTTGTCGTTATGCGCTCAAGGGTGATGTTTCCTATCGACTTTGCTCTCGGCTATTCCAATGCGAGACCTGTGAATTTGGTCAGTATATGAAGAATGCTCTGGAGCAAAAACTGGATAAGCTAGCAGCTCGTCGGGAAGCCCTCCGCAAAAAGGAAGAAAAGGCTAAAGGTGAAGCCAGCTAGAGTTGCCACAAAATAATTGCAGAGAGTTGACAGATACAAGGGGTCAGCTATCTCATCAAATGGCTGACCCCTTCACTTGTATAAATTGGTAGCGTTTAGTTAGTCTAATTCAAGATACAGAATAGTTGCATAAAGGAATTTTATTATTCGCCGTTGAACCTGATTTAGAAAGAACCATAAATCAATAACCGTTTTGGCAGAAGGCTGGCGCAGCGATTTGCATTTTTTTGTGAGGTCTGTTATACTTCGCAGCCGTGCTGAATCTGCATTACGGGAAAGCCAGGCTGGCTAAGACGGTATTGTACGGCTACCCTTTTTCATAACCAATTCTACAGAGTCGAGGTAGGTATTAAAATGGAAGTACTAAGTCCTTATAAAGAAGCCACAGATGTGATATTTGAGGCCGGCGGTGAACCTCTCAAACTGTGTTACCAATGTGGTCTTTGCACGGGTATCTGTCCCTGGAACTTGGTCCGAAGTTTTCTCGTTCGCCGCATCATGCATGAAGCTCAGCTCGGGGCAACAGATTTTGGCAGCGAGGATACGTGGACTTGCGTGACCTGTCGAGCTTGTGTTCAACGTTGTCCCCGAGGCGTCGAGATAATAGATGTCATGAGGGCTATACGCCGAGCCGTAGCTAGCTTGGGTATTGGAACTGTCCCTGATGCTTTAAGAATTTCAGCTAAAAATATCACTGGCGTAGGGAATCCGCTTGGTGAAGCACCCGAAAAGCGAAATGACTGGGCCAGAGATCTTAAAGCAAAAGATTTTGCCTCCGGTACCGAAATACTTTATTTCCCTTGCTGTGTCCCTTCCTATGACCCTGATGTAAAAACAGTAGCTCGCTCTACTACCACAATCTTAAATAAGCTCAAGATTGACTATGGCCTTATAGGCACGGAAGCAAAATGTTGCGGTGAGTCAGTTAGAAAAGCCGGGTACGAAGATACATTTCAAAGTCTGGCTCAGAACAACATTAGTCTCTTTAGTAGTAACGATGTCAAAACCGTGGTAGTCTCCTCACCCCACTGCTATCACACCTTTAAAAATGAGTATCCTGAACTTGGAGGAAAGTTCAAAGTGATGCACATCACCCAATACTTGGCTTCACTTATTGCGAAGGGTAAATTGAAATTCTCCAAAGAAATCAACAAAAAGGTAATCTATTCGGACCCCTGTTATTTAGGAAGGCATAATGATGTTTACGATGAGCCAAGGTTGATTCTGCAAGGCATTCCCGGCCTGGAATTAATAGAATTTCCTGATGCTCGCGAGGATGGCCTCTGCTGTGGCGGTGGTGGAGGCAGGATCTGGATGGATACTCCGAAAGGGGAAAGGTTCTCCGATATAAGGGTGGAGCAAGCGGCGAAGAAAGGCGCGGATGTAATAGCTCTGGCCTGTCCTTACTGCTTCCTCAATTATAGAGATAGCTTACTCTCTACGGGCAAGGCAGAGAGCATGCAGGTCAAAGATATTGCCGAGCTTGTTGCCGAGGCAATATAGTTACGGAGGAATAAGATGGAAGAGCCGAGAATTGGTGTTTATGTTTGCCATTGTGGAACAAACATAGCTGGCACCGTCGATGTGGAAGAGGTAGCCAAATATGCTGAAACCTTACCCAATGTTATAGTCTCCCGCCATTATCCATATACTTGTTCTGATCCAGGGCAAGAGCTGATCAAAAAAGATATTAAGGAACTGGGGGTCAATCGGGTTGTGGTGGCTTCTTGTTCGCCACGTCTTCACGAAAGGACGTTCCAAACAGTACTCCGCGAGGCCGGATTGAATCCTTATCTGTTCCAGATGGCTAACATTCGGGAGCATTGCTCGTGGCTTCATGAGGCAAGCCCTGAGCTTACCGAGAAGGCCAAGAGGATGGTCAGGGCAGCGGTGAACCGGGTGTCTCAACATGTGCCTTTAGAAATCCGAGGGTTGCCGATTTTCCCAGCCACTCTTGTTGTTGGTGGCGGCATCTCTGGCATGCAGGCTGCCCTGGAGATTGCTAACTCAAATCATATGGTTTATATCATAGAACGAGAACCTAGCATCGGGGGGCATATGGCACAGTTTGACAAGACTTTCCCGACCTTAGACTGCGCCGCCTGTATTCTTACACCAAAGATGACCGAGGTTGCCCGTCACCCGTTCATCAGAGTTCTAACTTATAGCGAGGTTGTTGCGATTTCTGGTTATGTAGGCAACTTCAGGGTTAAAATTAGAAGAAAGCCACGCTATGTTGATGAGGGCAAATGCATTGGTTGTCTTATCTGTCAGGAGAAATGTCCTTGGACAGCATTAAGTGAATTCAATGCCGGTACGAGCGAGCGGAAGGCAATCTATACCCCTTTTGCTCAGGCAGTGCCCAATATACCAGTCATTGATACAGAACATTGCGTTTATTTCCTTAAAGGAAAATGTCGCGCTTGTGAGAAATTCTGCGATGCCAAAGCTATCAGGTTCGAGCAGAGTGAGCTTATCTTTGAACTGGATGTGGGCAATATCATTATCGCTACAGGATTTGACACTTTTGATGCTTTCTCTATTACCCAGTATGGTTACGGTCGCTATCCCAATGTGTTCACCAGTCTTGAATTTGAGAGGTTGTGTAGCCCAACTGGGCCCACTGAAGGGCACATAATGCTTGCCGATGGCCGGCAGCCTGATAGTGTAGCAATTATCCACTGCGTCGGCAGCCGGGATAAGAACTACCATGAGTATTGCTCCCGCGTTTGTTGTATGCATGCTCTCAAATATTCCCACTTAATTAAGGAGAAAACCAATGCTGAAGTCTATCAGATGTATATTGACATGCGCTGTTTTGGCAAGGGTTACGAGGAGTTCTATGACCGCATCCAGAATGAGGGTGTTAATTTCATTCGGGGAAAGGTAGCCAAAGTTACTGATGAACCCATAACTGAAGAAGAGAAGAACAAATTGATCGTTTTGGTTGAGGATACCTTGCTTGGAACGATGCTCCGCGTTCCCGTGGATATGGTTATTCTCTGTGTGGCTCTGGAACCACGCAAAGATGCCAATGAAGTAGCCCGGCTTTTTCATCTTGGTCGGAGTGCCGATGGCTTCTTCTTGGAGAGGCATCCCAAGCTTGATCCTGCGGCAACGATGTCCGAAGGCATACTCATTGCCGGTTGCTGTCAAGGTCCCAAAGATATCCCAGACAGCGTAGCTCATGCTTCAGCAGCAGCAGCGCGGGCTCTGGCAATGATAGCTCGGGGGAAGATAGAGGTCCCGGCAGTAACAGCCTCTATTGATGAAGATCAGTGCTCCGGTTGCAAGATCTGCAACCTTTTATGTCCATTTGACGCTATATCCTTTGACGATGAAGCCAAAATATCGCGAATTAACGAAGTGCTGTGCCAGGGTTGTGGTGTGTGCGCTGCTGCCTGTCCCAGCGGTGCCATTACTCATAACTATTTCACTGCCGACGAGATTACGGCGGAGATAGAAGGAGTGTTAGCATGAGTTTTGAACCGAAGATTGTCGGCTTTCTATGTAATTGGTGCTCTTATGCCGGAGCTGATCTGGCTGGAGTTTCACGACTGAAATGTGTTCCTAATGTCCATATTATTCGCCTGATGTGTAGCGGTGGGTTGAGTCCATTCTTAATTTTGAAAGCATTGGAGGCCGGGGCTGATGGCGTACTCATATGTGGTTGCAGCCCTGGTGATTGTCATTACCGGGAAGGTAACTACAAGACAATACGGCGATTAACCTTGCTCAAGAAAATCTTAGAGCAATTTGGCATTGAACAGGAAAGAGTGCAGCTTCACTGGGTATGTGCCTCTTGTGGTGATGAGTTTGTCGATGTCGTCAATAAGATGACTGCGGAAATAAAGGAACTGGGGCCGTTGCGGGCTGGGGCAATAAGTAATTAATTGACTGGATATAGAAAAAAAGAAGTAGACTTCCCGCGAAATTAGGAAGAACGCGAAAAGGAGGGTAATATGCCAAAGTGGCAGTGTGTGGAATGTGGTTATTTTGTTCAAGAAGCAAATAGACCGCCAGATGTTTGTCCCAGTTGCTCCTTGAGGTGTAGCTTTACGGACGTCACCTGTTATCGACCGGAATGTGGTGGACCGGTTAACCCCGATCCGTCAATAATGAAAACAGTCACCAGCAAAGATATAACGCCGCCGCTTCGCCCCACTATGGCAAAAGAGGAGGCTTCCGCAGAAGAGATTGTTTACGGCGAAAAGGCCAGGATGGCTACTTTATTTCACGGAGTTCCTGAAGAAGAGGTACAAAAGATACTACTCATAGGTGAAAAGAAGGTCTATGAACCGGGAGCTGTTCTGTTTAGAGCAGAGGATGATGCTACTGAGATGTATTTCATTGAAACAGGGAGAGTCGCGATCCGTGTCAAAGAAGGCGAAACAGAAAAGACAGTCTATACTGCGTCTGAAGGCGATGTCCTTGGCTGGTCAACAGTAGTGCTGCCCTATCAGCGAACTGCGACAGCTGTCGTCGTAGAGAAGGCCGAAGTTATCGCCATCGAGACAAAGAAATTCCAGAACTTCTGCGATGAGAATGCTGCTATGTGCTACCAGGTTGCGCAGAATCTGAACCGGGCTGTGATCGCTAGGTTGAGGTTTGTCAAAGCAGCCGGTGTTGACAAGGTATATGGATAGATACACATATTAAGGAGGTTATTATACCGCTTTCGTAGATAGGTCGAGGGCAGCGAAGGGAAGAATAGTAGCTGCCCATTTTTGTGCCCTTTTGGACGTTGTCAAATCATAAATTTGTGGTCAATAATATGCTGGCTCGAGAAGATACAGGAACGGCAGTTAAGGGTCTGATATCTAAAACCGTAAGTTGGTGACATACTACTCAACTGATATTAGTGCTGATACGAAATGGAAGAGATAAAGACCGGAGTTTATATCTGTCACTGCGGATTGAATATTGCAGACACAGTCGACGTGGAAGAGGTAGCCCGATATGCTGGAACTCTACCTAGTGTGGTGGTAGCTCGTAATTATCAGTATATGTGCTCTGACCCCGGACAAGCACTTATCAAAGATGACATTAGGAATCTTGGACTTAATCGAACGGTAGTAGCTTCCTGTTCTCCTCGAATGCATGAGCCTACTTTTCGTCGGGCCTGCCAGGATGCTGGACTAAATCCCTATCTATATGAGCATGCAAACATCAGAGAGCATTGTTCATGGGTTCATTATGACAAGCAATTAGCCACTGGAAAGGCCAAAGATTTAGTTAGGGCTGCGGTAAGGAGAGTTTCCTGTAATGAGCCGCTAGAAATCAAAGAGAGGCCACTCAATTCCAATGTCTTGGTTGTTGGCGGTGGCATCGCCGGAATACAAGCGGCACTGGACATTGCTAATGGTGAGCACAAGGTGTATCTGGTGGAGAAGGAACCGGCAGTTGGGGGTCATATGGCTCAGGTTGACAGGACATTTCCCACTCTAGATTGCTCCGAGTGCATTCTCACTCCAAAGATGACAGAAGTAGGACAGCATCCGTTTATAACACTTTTAGCCTATAGTGAGATAAAGGAGGTTCTTGGCTCTATAGGTAGTTTCAAAGCAAAGATAAGGAAGAAGGCACGCTATGTGGATGCTATCAAGTGTGTCGGCTGTGGAGAATGTGAGAAGAAATGTCCCCGCAGGACAGATAGTGAATTTGATATGGGCCTCGCAGAGAGAGGGATGGCTTATATTCCGTTTCCCCAAGCCGTTCCTCATATTGCCACAATTGACAGGAAGGAGGAAAGACCCTGCAAAGCTGCTTGTAAGGATGCTTGCCCCATCCACATGAATGTTCCAGGCTATGTGTCTTTGATCAGAGAAGGAAAACTTCGAGAGGCGTATGAACTTATGAGGAGAACTAATCCCCTCCCTGCTGTCTGCGGCAGAGTTTGTTTTGCACCTTGTGAAGATGCCTGCAACCGGGGACAAATGGATGAACCTGTAGCTAGTCGTGCTTTGAAGAGATTTGTTGCAGACCAAGTGAACGTCGATGATTTGGAGATTCCTCAAGTCACCAGGAACGGCAAGAAGGTTGCTATCATTGGAGGCGGTCCAGCAGGTCTTACTGCCGGCCATGACCTTGCCCTCAAAGGTTATGAGATGACCATATTTGAGGCTTTGCCTGAGCCTGGAGGGATGCTGAGATATGGAATCCCTCAATATAGGCTTCCCAAAGAGATACTCAAGAAGGAGATAGCATACATTGAACGATTGGGGGTGGAGATAAAGACAAATACTTACATAGGTGAGGAAACCCAGTTTGAAGACCTGAGAAAATCGTACCAAGCTCTTTTCGTTGCTACCGGTGCTGCCGAGAGTCTACGGCTTGACGTGCCTGGGGAAGATCTTCCCGTGGTAATCCAGGCCATTGAGTTTCTACGGAATATGAACATGGGTAAAAAGGTTGAAGTTGGCAAGAGAGTGATAGTAATCGGTGGCGGTAATACTGCTATTGATGCCTCACGAGTGGCGAGAAGATTAGGGGCTGAGGTGAGAATTGTGTATCGCCGCTCTCGTCAAGAAATGCCTGCTGCGTCTGAAGAAGTTGAAGCTGCCGAGGCGGAGGGAATTAAGATCGAGTTCTTAGCTGCTCCCACTAAAATAATCGCTGAAGCTGGTAATGTTTCCAAGGTGGAGTTTATTAAGATGAAGCTTGGAGAACCCGATGAAAGTGGCCGCCGCCGGCCCATTCCCATCATAGGCTCGGAGTTTGTCGTTGATTCTGATACTGTCATCCCAGCATTGGGCCAGACTTCAGATGTTGAGTTTGCAAAGAGATTAGGTGCAAAAACATCCCGCAGGGGGATGATGGTGGTTAATGAAGCCACTTTGGAGACCAATATCGAAGGCGTATTTGCTGGGGGAGATGTGACCACCGGACCTGCCATGGTAATTGATGCCATAGCTGCAGGCAAAAAAGCAGCACAGTCTATAGATGAATACCTTAAGGGAGAGGCCGTGAGTCCCAAAGAAAATGAGAGAACTCCCCAAAAGCTTAGCGAGGAAGAGGTCTCTGCTCTTAAGAAGCGCTTCCCCTATGGGGACAGAGTAAAAGCGGAAGAAATGGAACCGGAGGCAAGGATTAGGAGCTTCCAAGAGGCACAAAGAGGCTATTCTACTCTCGAAGCTCAACAAGAAAGTGGGCGTTGTCTGGCTTCACAAATAGAGGGATGCATTGAATGTGGCGAATGCAAGGACGCCTGTGAGGCCGATGCCATAGATTTCAGTCAGACTGACCAAGTTATTGAGTTGGAAGCTGGCACAGTTATTGTGGCGACAGGCTACGACCTGTTTGACCCTTCGGTGATAGCTCAATATGGATACAAAAAATACGATAATGTGTTAACTGGTCTTGAATTTGAGAGACTAACCTGTGCTGCGGGGCCAACTGAAGGCAAGATTCTTTTGAAGGACGGTCGGGAGCCAGAAAGTGTGGCCATCATACACTGTGTGGGTAGCCGTGACCAAAACTATCATGAGTATTGTTCCAGAGTATGCTGCATGTATGGTCTTAAATATGCGCACCTCATAAAGGAGAATACACAGGCGGCAGTCTATCAAATGTACATTGACATGCGTTGCTTCGGAGAAGGATATGAGGAGTTTTATCGCCGTGTTTGCGATGAAGGCGTCAACTTCATTCGTGGCAAGGTCGCAAAAGTTACCGAGGTAGCGCTGACTGAGGAAGAAAAAGGGAAATTGATTGTCGTCGCTGAGGACACGCTTTTGGGCCGTATAGTCCGGGTGCCAGTGGATATGGTGATTTTGTGCTCGGGTTTGGAGGCTCGCTCTGATGCTGAAGATATTGCGAAGCTATTTGCAATCAACCGCCGGGCAGACGGCTTCTTTTTGGAAAAGCACGTGAAACTTGACCCTGTAGCTACAGCTACAGATGGAGTGTTCATCGCTGGCTGTTGCGAAGGCCCCAAGGATATTCCTGACACTGTGGCTCAAGCTTCAGCGGCCGCCGGTAAAGCTCTGTCAGTGATAAGCAGAGGCCGGGTTGTAATTGAGCCTACTATAGCCCATGTGAACGAAATCTTGTGCCAGGCTTGTGGGCGCTGCGAAGAAATTTGTGATTTTCACGCCCCTAGGGTTATTAGCAAGGATGGAGTTAGAGTCTCCAGCGTCGACGGGGCATTGTGTAAGGGTTGCGGGGCTTGCGCTGTTGTTTGCCCCACTGGTGCCATGTCAGTAAGCCATTTCACCCGGAAGCAAATAAATGCATTAGTCGAGGCGTTATTGGAGGTATAGGATGCCTGAATTTGAACCTAGGATTATAGCTTTTTGCTGTAACTGGTGCACCTATGCCGCCGCTGACATCGCCGGAACAAGCCGTATTCATTACCCGGTTAACGTGCGTATTGTCAGAGTGATGTGTAGCGGAATGGTAGATCCGATGTACGTTTTGAAAGCCTTTGAAAAGGGTGCTGATGGGGTTTTGATTGCCGGCTGTCATGAAGTAGATTGTCATTATCTTAATGGTCCACTGAAGTGCGATGCCATGTTTGCAAAGTTGAAAAGAGTGGCCAATGCCCTTGGCTTAGGGGATGAGCGCCTGAGGCGGGAGATGATTTCCACTTCTGAGTCGCCAATATTTGCCCAAGTGATTGAGCAAATGGTTCAACAGCTCAAGAGTTTAGGTCCTTCGCCTCTCCGGGAAGGAGTCAAGGTATGAATCTCGAAGATATCATTAAGGAAACAAAGACTTACTACTGTCTAGAATGCGGCAAGTGCACAGCGGTTTGTCCCGTTTCAAGACATAATTCCAATTTCTCACCGAGAATGATGCTAGAAAGGGCTCTAGTGGGTTTCCAAAATGAGTTAATCCACGATCGAGAACTCTTTTCCTGTCTTACCTGCTATGCTTGCTCGAAACTCTGTCCGTCAGAGGTTGATTACCCTGTGTTCACGCAAAAGGTCAGGAATCTAGCGTCCGGTGAGGGGGAGCATGGCGATTGTACGCACTCAGGAATCATTCATACCTTAATGAGGCTCATGTCTAACTCTGATATAAAGCAAAAACGGCTGGATTGGCTAGATGGCTGTCGCACTTCACAAAAGAGTGAGGTACTGTATTTTGTGGGTTGTGCACCTTATTTCGAGCCAATTTTTGAGGACATTGAGGTTAGCCCGATAAATATTGCCAGAAACAGTATCAGAGTCCTAAATGCTTTGGGTATAGAGCCTATGGTGCTTCCCAATGAGAGATGTTGTGGACATGACCTCTTGTGGACTGGGGATGTGGAGACGTTCAAGAAGCTGGCTCAACTGAACGTTGAAATGATAAAAGAATCTGGTGCTAAGAAGATAGTTTTCTCCTGCCCTGAGGGCTACCGAACGTTCAAGATTGATTATCCCCAGTATGTGAAGCTTGACTGTGAACTAGTGCATATCACCGAACTTCTAGTACAAGATTTATCTAAGTTGTCATTGCATCCCCGGGCGAAACAAAGGGGAAGCAAACTTGGAGCTAAAATAGTCACTTATCAAGACCCTTGTCGACTGGGTAGGCATCTGGGAATTTATGAACTGCCGAGGCAAATAATAAAGGCCATCCCAGGGATAGAGCTAGTGGAGATGGAACATAGCTGTGAAGAGAGCATCTGCTGCGGCACCAGTGTTTGGACTAACTGCAGCTCTTGTTCCAAGGAAATAAGGGTAGAACGACTGTCTGAAGCCAAGGCTACTGGTGCTGAGCTGATGATTACTGCTTGTCCCAAATGTCAGATACATTTCAAATGCGCTATGGTTGATAAAGGTGCCGAGAAAGGCCCTGATGTAAAAATGGAAGTCATGGATTTGGTTAATCTGGTAGCTGATGCGATCGAGGAAGGAAAGTAGGCTTAGCAAAGCAATGAGTAAGGATGAAAACGGACACAAATCGGTACTAGTGGTCGGTGGTGGCATAGCTGGGATTCAGGCTTCACTAGACTTGGCCAATATGGGCTTTAAAGTACATTTGGTGGAGAAGTCGCCCAGTATCGGAGGAAGAATGGCACAGCTGGACAAGACCTTTCCTACTAACGATTGCGCCATGTGTATCCTCGCTCCCAAGATGATTGAGTCCAATTCTCACCCCAATATAGAGCTGTTAACTTATTCCGAAGTAGAAAAAGTCTCGGGAGAAATAGAAAAGTTCAAGGTTAAGGTAAAGAAGAAGGCGTCTTTTATTGATTGGAGCAAGTGCACAGGCTGCAATGAGTGTGCGAAGGTCTGTCCTGTCGAATTGAATAGCGAATTTAATCAGAATATTGGGAGGCGAAAAGCTATCTATATTCCTTTCCCCCAGGCGATTCCCAATAAATATACTATTGATAAACGTGGTTATCCACCGTGCCGGTTTGCCTGTCCTGCTGGTGTCAACGCTCAAGGCTACGTTGCGCTTATCTCGCAGGGCAAGTTTAAGGAGTCTTTAGAGGTAGTTAGACGCACTATGCCATTTGCCGGAGTTCTGGGTCGTGTCTGCACTCATCCCTGTGAGCTAGACTGCGAGCGGGGCAAATTTGATGAATCTATTAGTATCCGTGCCTTGAAGCGCTTTGTAGCTGACTATGAAATGAAAGTAGGGAGAGAGAAAATAACCCCAATAGAAAAGACGAAAAAAGAGAAAGTGGCGGTTATTGGCTCAGGGCCTGCCGGGCTTGCCTGTGCTTATGATTTGATCAGAGAGGGTTATTCAGTTACGGTGTTCGAGGCTCTCGCTGAGGCAGGCGGTCTACTGAGGTATGGTATCCCTGAGTATAGATTACCCAAAGAGGTAGTGGAAAATGACATCAGTTATATACAAGAACTAGGGGTGGAAATAAAGACAAATTCACCGGTAAAAGACTTTGGTGAGGTCTTCGACCAGGGTTATTCGGCTATTTTCGTCGGCACTGGTGCTTGGGTAAGCCAAAAGATGGGAATACCCGGTGAGGAAAGTAAGGGGGTAATCCATGCCCTTGATTTTCTGAGGATGGTGAATTCTGGGGTAGAGATGAAATTGGGGAGCAGGGTGGCTGTTATCGGTGG
>JBFEMR010000006.1:0-20347 GCA_041551495.1 Dehalococcoidia bacterium | reverse complement strand
TGGACGACCCTCATAACTTTATCGCTACGGTGGAGACAAGCACCAACGGTACGGACTGGGATCCTTATGAAGGCGCCACTGTTACCTTTGAGGTGACTGATGGCCCCGGCGACCTGGCTCCTGAAATCGCTGTCACCAATAGCAGCGGCCAGGCTGTTACCACCCTGGTCTCGAATATAACCGGTACTACTATTGTCAAAGCTTCTACCACGATCTACAAACGGTATATCTCCACCGACGGAGAAGGGTACAACAGTGACCCGGGCAAGAAGCACTGGGTGGACGCCCGTATCTCCATAGTCGAGAGCGGCATAAATCCGGTTGGCGTGGAACACGTTTTCACCATAACCGTTGAGCAGTTTTTTAGTGAAGACCCAGGCTGGGAACCTGCTGTTGGTGTCAATGTCACTCCCGCACACACCGGAGTGGGCTCGATACAGAGCGCACCTCCCTATATAACCAACAGTTTGGGACAGGTCACTGTGATTGTCAACTCCGCTGTTGAGGGTACGGCTACCGTCCATGCATCGGCAACAGTGACTATTTGCGATATCGATATTGATGTTGCTACTGACGGCTATGGAGCATTTGTTGTTGATAACACCAAGACATGGACAGATGGGAATGGTGGCTATACCTGTAGCTGCTGTTATCAGTGTAATCAGCTCATAGTGGACTGGGAGGGATATATAACCACCAGGCCCCTTTATTGCAGTAATGACAGACTAGCGGTAGATTGTCTCGGGCCCAGCTTCGACCTGATTCACAGCTTGTTCCTGGAGAAGGGGACTCACGCACCCGTCGTTCACACAACAACACATTACGTGATAGTAGTAAGAGAAGTTAAGGAAACTCCTTCTACGCCAGAAAACATGGAAGCGATTGTGGTATTTAACATAACTCCTGCTGACGCCGAGTTCGACAAGGATATTTTCCTGACACTGGGTATCCCTGAACTGCCTGCCGACGCCCTAAATGTAACCCTGGCTTACTATGACGATGTCAACGGAGTCTGGGTACTGATGGAAAGTGAGGCGGGTGGACCGAATGGTGTGGCGGAACTGACTCTATCCGCGCCGATAAACCACTTCTCTATATATGGCGTGCTGGCTGAACTTGAGTCGACAACTCCTCAACAGCCTGCCCATTTTGTGGCGACTGGCTTGAATATCGAACCGACTGTAGAAAAGCAATCGGTGTTCGTGACCAAGACAGGTGAAAGCGTCACTATTACTGCCAATGTGGCCAATGACGGCGGGCAGGGAGACACCTATACTGCAGAGCTTAAGCTAAATGGAGAAACAGTAGATACTAAAACCGTGACGCTGAATGCCGGACAAAGCAAGCAGGTGAGTTTCACCGTGTCTGAACTAGATTACGGCCAGTACGAAGTGGATGTAGCCGGGTTAAGCGGTGAATTAATAGTATCACGAACAATCGCCTGGTGGCTAATACTTGTCATAATAGTTGCGGTTGGCTTGATTATCTGGGGAGTGGTCTGGGGAACGCGAAGAAGACGCAAGGCACAGCAAGAGGCATAGAAAGATAAAACCGGGGGATAGCCGTGCTTTAAGCCCGGTTATCCCCTCCCTCCTTAACTCCGATAAATCTAGTTAAAAATAAGCGTGAGCTAGCTTTCTAGTAAGGGGATTTTTTTAAAAAAATAGGTAAAAAATACGACAGAGGTTAGGTAAATTAATGAAGGAAAGGAATGTAGCAGATATGAACAAGAGGTTTGCTTTGGTCATACTTATCGCACTAATAGCGTTGCTAATAGTTATTTCTGGATGTGTGGCGGCTGGAGCTCAGACAAGGGATCCTTCTACCTATTCTTCTGAGATTTACGATGACTCTAAGGTTTTGCCAGCAACCGAGCAAGAGGTTCTGGATTTCCTGGCTCAAGACACCACAGATGAGAATGTGTGGCGAGCAGAAGTCTATGAGTGTGGACATTTCGCCGCTGATCTCTGGTGGAATGCCTATGTGCAAGGACTGGAGGCCTGTATGGTCTGGGTGGAGCGCATGAAATGGGGTGAGGAACAAGTTCACTGGGTAGTTAAGTTTCGCATCGAAGATGAAACTCAAAACTATTGGCTCTGGGTAGAGCCGTCAAATGACGAGGTTGTTGACAAAGCCGACTATACAATCAAGGATACCTTTTGCGGAGAGGAAGCTTTAAATCTTTGCCAAACTTGGTGGGAATAAAACCTGGCTAGGTCAAAGATTATATTGTCTACAAGAGCATAGCCTTCTCCCTGATTATGCTTAGCCCCGAAGCTCCTGATCTTGACAAAACACGCTGACTGATGCTAATCTTAGATACTAGGACTATAGTACTAGTACCTGAGTTGTGGCAAGATTTAAGGGGGCGGTTGCCGAACCAATTTTAAACAGAACTATTCTGCTCTGTGTTGTTTTCATCGGGTTAAACATTCTGGATGCCTGGCTTACCGGACTTGCTCTACAAGCCGGTAATTATGAACTTAACCCGTTTCTGGGGACGAGATTTGGCAGCAATATGTTGGTCAAGGGGCTGATTTCCGCTGGAATTGTCGTGGCTCTGGTTTTGTTTAAGCGAGGTAGATTGTTAAAGCCGTTGAGCCTGGGGATGTCCCTTATTTGCACCTGGAATTTCGTGGTCGTTTTGATGTGGGGTTAAGCCATCAATAGACAGAGCAAAGCTTTCCTATTCATCTCCTTCCTGTATAACCTCAAATAGCTTCTCTCCGCTCTCTAGATGGTCGATATATAAAATGCCATCAAGGTGCTCAATTTCCTGTTCGAGGGCCTGAGCCAGAAACCCTTCTGCTTTGAGACGAAATTGCTTACCATATCGGTCTAGCGCTTTGACCTTCACTGTTTCTGCCCTTTTTATCTCCCCGAAGTAACCCGGTACGGATAAGCAACCTTCCTGTACTACTCGCTCGCCTTCCTTTTTTACTATTTCAGGGTTAATTAAGGTGATGAGTTCCTGTTCTGGTACCTCGATGACCGCTATGCGGAGCAATACTCCTACCTGTGGGGCAGCAATGCCGGCTCTATTAGGGTCAGCGCGTAACGTATCGATCATATCATCGATTAACTTTTGAATAGAGTTGTCGATTTTAGTTACTTTTTTAGCCTTTTGTCGCAACACGGGGTCGGGCAAAGTGCGAATCTGTAAAACTGCCATAATTCCTCGGAAAATGCGCCTGTATTTTTATCTCATGCCGATTATAACACTGCTAGCTGATTAATATCACCTTATATATTTAAAGCTGGTTAGTAGCATGGCTCTGTAATATTGATTTTGTCTCTATCAACATGAACACGGAGGCTGCAAGGAACGAATACAGGGTAATGCATTGACCTGTGTAATAGCCGAAATGTAAAATCAGTCTGATCATAATTTGCGAAAGGAGATATAAATGGCAGATCAAGACGCTGTTCGGATAGATATCGAAGATACTATTGCTACAGTGCTGTTGAACCGACCGAAGGCATTAAATGCCTTTAACCTGGATGTCTTTCTTGGGCTCCAACAAACAGCACAGGTTATCAAGGAAAACCCTGATATCAGGGTTGTTGTAGTAACCGGTACCGGTGATAAGGCGTTTAGCGCCGGGTTGGACTTGAAGATGGTTGCGTCGGGGAACAGCCCTATGGAACTTGTTACCAGTTACCGGCAGGGTTATGATGCCCTGTATAATTTGAAGATGATATTTACCATGTACGAAGAGCTAGCCGTGCCGGTTATCGCTGCCATTAATGGGTACTGTTTAGGCGCAGCACTGGAGTTTGTTCTTTGCTGTGATATACGCTTGGCTTGTGATACTGCCATATTTGGGCTTCCTGAGATTCAATTGAGTGTTATCCCTGACCTGGGAAGTACGCAACGCTTACCCCGGATAGTAGGAACCGGTATTGCTAAGGAACTGATTTTCACCGGGCGAAGAATCGATGCTACCGAAGCACTCCGGATTAGGCTGGTAGACCATGTATATTCCAAAGATCAACTTATGGTTGAAGCTAAGAAGCTGGCCGAAGAAATATCCAAAATCAGTCCCCGTCTTATTCAAGGTGCTAAAAGGGCGACTACTCTTGCTCTGTCGACGCCGCTTGATATAGGACTACGGATGGAGACCGATATATGTCTCGGCTCGGGTAGTGGTGATGAAATGGGCAAAGCCGCCCAACAATTTACTAGGAAAGACTAGCCTCAACGTGTAAGGCAGATTGAGTCAGGTTGGAAAGATATGAACGGAGTTCATTCATTGTAATCACAAGAGAGAGAACTCTTGAATAACCTGTATCCCGTATCAGGCGAAATTGTTCTCACTATCAATAAGTAGTATGAATTTAATTAAAGAATAGAAAGAAATAGGTTGCCAGAACCTTTTGATAGCTGGGCATACCTTCTTCATAAATGGGACATTTGACTCAAATACGGTGAATCACTATACTTGGTTGAACACTGATGAGTTACACCCTGACCGTCGAAAGTCTTGACGGTATTATTTCTTCTTGGGACAAGTTACGTCACTGCTTAAAGTGGGGTTCCATTTTCATTTTGCCTATGTGGCTGAAGGTCTGGTGGGAAGTATTTGGTGACGCAGGTGAACTGTATCTACGGACGCTTCGGCAAGGGGAAAAAATTATAGGCTTTGCCCCACTTATGGTGAATGAAGACGTAGCTTCTTTTATCGGTAGCGAAGATGTCTCTGACTATTTAGATTTTGTTATTATTGCTGGCGGGGAGAGGGACTTCTTCAAGATACTGCTTGATGATTTAAAAGAGCGGGGTATAAAAAAGCTAAGCCTGCGACCTTTGCGGCCTGATTCTACCGTGATTACTGAGCTCGTAGGTGTCGCCCAAAACCGAGGGTATAAAGTCCTCTGCAACCCCGAGGATGTTTCTCTGGAATTGGATTTACCTGATACGTGGAATGAATACCTGGCGACATTGAAGAACAAGCAGCGCCATGAAGTTAGGAGGAAGTTGAGGCGGTTATGGGAGACCGGTGGTGTAGAACATCATTGCGTTGAGGTCAATCGACAGATTGAAGATTATCTGGATATTTTTTTGAATCTCTTTTCATTGAGCAAGCATGACAAAGCCAGTTTCATGAATCAGAAAAGAGAAGTGTTCTTCAGGTCACTGGCTAAGTCTATGGCGGAGGTTGGGCTATTGAGATTAGGCATCCTACAATTGAACAAGGTGCCAGCAGCGATGACTATCGGTTTTGACTATGATGACTCCCATTACCTGTATAACAGTGCATATGACCCGCAATTTAGCTATTTAAGCGTGGGATTGCTATGTAAAATCCTTTGCCTCAAAGAGAGCATCGAAAAGGGTAAAAAGAAATGGAACTTTTTGAAAGGTGGAGAACCGTACAAATATCGACTTGGTGGTCAGGAAATACCCCTCTACAGCTGCCAGATAACTATCACGTAACAACAATGAGCAGGAGCACATTCTGATGCCGGTTAATCGATTGAGAATCGCTATGCTCAGTGCCCATAGTTGCCCTGTGGGAAAGCTAGGAACAAAAGACACCGGCGGTATGAGTGTTTACATTCGGGAGATTGCCTGCGAATTGGGTCAGCAGGGACATTCGGTGGATATTTTTACTCGCGTTCATGACCCGAAAGACCGCCAAATCTATGAACTCAATGAAAATGTTAGGCTCATTCACCTCAGGGCAGGGGAAGACGAGGAGATACGTAAATTAGCCGTGTACTCCTATCTTCCTGACTTTGCCGGCAACCTGGAGAATTACAGGAGGCAGGATAACCTCGAGTATGATTTAATATTCAGCCATTACTGGCTTTCCGCACTTGCGGGAGTCTACTTACAACAATGGTGGCATGTTCCTCATATCGCTATGTTCCATACACTAGGTGCAGTTAAGAATGCAATTAGGGAACGTACTTGTTTGGCACTGGACGAGGATGAGCTCAGACTTCGTATTGGGACAGAAAGGGACATGGTTCAAAGGTGCCATCATATTATCGCTCCAACAGAAAGGGAAAAACAGGAGTTTATCAGGTACTACGGCGCACCGTCGGCGAAAATAAGCGTGGTACCCTGTGGCGTAAATCTGGAGCATTTCAAAGCATTGGACAAAGCGCAGGCCAGGCAGTATCTCGGTCTTGGAGATGAGAAGATTGTTCTGTTTGTTGGTAGAATCGATCCTCTAAAAGGTATAGATAAGTTGATAAAAGCTTTACCTTATCTACGGGATATTCAAGGGTTAAGACTACTGGTCATCGGTGGCGGTGAACACAGCCAGCACGAAATAAAACAACTACAGAAACTAGCCTGCAATCTCAAAGTGGAGAATTCAGTTACCTTTCTGGATTTGGTGAAGCATGAGCAGTTGCCTTATTTTTACAGCGGAGCTGACGTTTGTGTGGTTCCTTCTTACTACGAAAGTTTTGGGTTAGTAGCTTTAGAATCCCTGGCCTGCGGCACACCAGTAGTGGCCACTGATGTTGGTGACTTTCGGAACATTATTCGAGAAGGAGAGACCGGGTATGTAGTAAAGGACAATGTTCCCGATCATCTTGCTAAGAAAATAGCCTTGCTTCTTTCTCGGCCAAACACAGATAGAGAATCTGCCCAGTTAATTCGAGCAACAGTAAGTAAATTCAGCTGGTCGAACATTGCCGAAGCGATTATAAGTGATTGCCAGCTGGTATTGGCTAACTATCTTGCCCCTGTGTCCTGATTGATTACCTTTTCATACCAAAAAGTATTGGCCTGGACCTCAAAACCAATAGATCGGTAAAGAGCATATGCTGCTTTGTTCTCGCTGTCAACAGTTAGCTCGGCAACCTGTAGGCCTCTACTTCTAAGGTGGGCTAAACCGGCCAGCACTAATTTTTTACCTATTCCTTTAAGCCTGTAATCAGGGACTACCCCGAGCATCAGGAGTCGCCCCTTTTTTATACTGGGTTTCCCCTCCTCACAGCTTATTCCTGTCCAACAATAGCCGATGGCTTTATCTTTTTTGCGGATTAGAACGATATCATCCCGAGAAAAAGTATTTGAATTGATACGAAAGTTTATTTCCTCTACAGTATTGGGATTGTATCCCCAGGAGCCAGCAAAGGCACAATTCTGTAGTTGAGTTAGCTTGGCTTCTTCACCGGGCTGGAGATAGCGACAGTCTGGATCCGCCCCGGCTTTACCTAGTCCGCCGACACGAGTAATATCTAACCCAAGTTCAAGATAACGGCGGATAAGGCTGAAGCCCAGTCCGTGCAGCGCCTTCATCGCAACCGTGTTATCCTCCCTAATGCTTACATGAACTACTGTGGCTCCTAGTTCTTTAGCACGGTCTGTAGCATAACTGAGGAGTTTTGTGGCTAACCCCTTTCTGCGATGCTCCGGGTGAACCCAACAGTCGAGGACTACCCGTCCAATGCCAAGCTCTGGTTTAACATCTATATAGCCGACAATATCGTTGCTCCACAAGATGAACAAATCTTGCTCAGGGGAATAATTTGGGCGCTCTAACTGATTAGCAACAACAGGTGGCGAAGCACAGCGCCCGATCGGCTCCAATTTTTCAGCTTCAGCAAGCAATAAGACATATTTATCGAAATATATGGATTGATAATTTCTAATATTATATAGAGAACTGTTTGTTGCCTGTGCTGGCATTGCCAATTTAAATTGTAGCAGCCTGAGGAATGTTATACAATTGCGACAATGTCCGGCGAACAAAAATATACAGGTGTGATGATTAATCCAGTTGATATGATGGTGATTACGCCTCATCCCGACGATGCCGAATTTGGTGTTGCCGGCACTGTAGCCCGCTGGACAAGTGAAGGTAAGAACGTTATTTATGTTGTTTGTACGAATGGCGACAAGGGTAGTAACGACCCCGATGTGAAACCGCGTAAATTAGCCAAAATAAGAGAGAAAGAACAGCTAGAAGCAGCCAAGCTATTGGGCGTAAGGGAAGTAATCTTCCTGCGCCATCCGGACCAAGGTTTGGAAGATACACCAAAATTTAGAAAAGAGATTGTGCGACTAATAAGGATTTACAAACCTGAAACAGTAGTGACTGCTGACCCGTACCGGCGCTATATTTGGCACCGTGATCATCGAATCACTGGTCAGGTTACGCTAGATGCCATCTTCCCGTACGCCAGGGATTTTCATTCCTATCCTGATTTACTTGATGAGGGTCTTAAACCTCACAAAGTAAAAGAAGTATGGCTCTGGGCTGCTCAAGAGCCCAATTATCGCACTGATATTACCACCACCTTTGCTACCAAAATTGCCGCCCTGCGTTGCCACAAGAGCCAGGTAGGCGACTATCCTGCCAATGGATTGGAAGAACGGCTCAAGCAACGACATAGTGAACTGGCCCGAGGTGAAGATTTTGAATTAGCTGAAGCTTTCTACCGGGCAGAGATAATATGGTAACAGGCCTTCTAATTTTCACAGGTAATGTTTGGCCTTATCTAGGTTGAAAGCCAGAGCACTTCGCCGCACAGATTGGATTCGTGAGGTCGAGAGGTAAAAATATCGAATTCCTTTTTCTCGTTCTTTAAAACGGTGGAATTCCCATGGCCAGGGTATATCTGCGTATCGTCTGGCAATACAAAGATTTTCTCCGTTATGGAGTTAATTATTTGCTTGAAATCATATGGGGTGCTTGTTCTCCCCGGTCCCCCGGGGAAAATCGTATCCCCTGATATGAGGTAGTGACCAACTAAAAAGCACAGACTACCCTGGGTGTGCCCAGGTGTGTGAAGCACTGTAAACTCAATCTCTCCCAACGAAACCGTGTCCCCATTATTTAATAGTATCTCTGCGGGTGGGGTCAGATTTCTTGCGTCTGAATCATGGGCAGCCAGGGGAATTTTCAATTCAGCGCGTAATTGGGAAAGAGCCCCAGTATGATCCATATGGTTGTGGGTTAATAAAATGTATTGCGGTATAGTATTTTTGAGTTTATCTTTGATTATGTTCTCCTCCGCGGGAGCATCTATTAGTGCGCTATACCGGCTTACACGACAGGTTACGATATAAGCGTTGGTCCCAAAAGGACCCAGTTCAAACTTCTCAATCCTAATAATGTTGTCTTCGGCTACGATTGTCATGGTTTGTCGATCCTCGCTTTGGTTGAATGTCCTGGATTATACCATGATGTGAAAATATCCCGATATCTTTTAGCATTAAATCCATGTTGACGGTGAACAGAGAAGCAAAGTAAAATTCATGGTCATGTATAACAAATCTATGCTCGATAATGGCTTGCGAGTTATCACCAGTACTATGCCACATAGCCGTTCGGTATGCCTCGCTATTCTCGTAGGTACCGGTTCCTGCTACGAAAGTGAAGAAGAAGCGGGCATCTCACACTTTGCAGAGCATTTGTTCTTCAAAGGCACACAGCGGCGACCGACGTCCAAGGAGATTACTCAGGACATTGAAGGTATTGGTGGCATAATAAATGGCGCAACAGACAAGGAATTAACTATCTACTGGTGTAAAGTTGCCACGCCTCATTTTCACATCGCGATTGACGTACTTTCTGACATCCTTCTCAATTCTCTCTTTGATAGCAAAGAAATAGAGCGGGAGCGTCGGATTATCAGCGAGGAAATAAATATGAACATGGATCTTCCTCAGCAGAGGATAGGTATGCTCATGGATGAGTTGCTATGGCCGGAACAACCTCTGGGGCGCGAAATTATTGGGTATAGGGAAACAATATCTTCGATAACCAGGAAACAAATATTGAACCACGTTGCTCGTAGATACATACCCAATAACACAGTGATTAGTATTGCTGGGAACATACAGCATGAAGAAGCAGTGGCTCAAATTGAAGCTCTATTTAGTAAATGGACTGCCGGTAAACTAATGACTGACTATATGACTAACGACAAGCAAACGGAAGCCAGGTTCCGTATTGAACCCAGAGATATCGAACAAGCACATATTTTTATTGCGGTTCATGGCTTTTCTCGTTCCCATCCGCAACGATTTACACTAGATTTGCTTAACACAGTACTTGGCGGTGGCATGAGCAGCCGTCTGTTTACAGAGATAAGAGAACATAGGGGTTTAGCATATGATATTAGCAGCTATACCGAACACTTTCTGAAGTCCGGGTCATTTGCTATTTATGCTGGTGTTGACCCCCAAAAGATTGAAACTGCTGTGGTAGCCATACTCGATGAAATGTCTAAGGTTAAACAAAGAATTCTCGCTAGTGAACTCATCAGGGCCAAAGAATTGTCAAAGGGAAGACTATATTTACGGTTTGAGGATACGCAGAATGTAGCATTATGGTACGGTAGCCAGGAGATATTGATGCGAGAAATTCTGGATATAGACGATGTTATTTCTATCGTGGATGCCATAACTATTGATGAGCTAGAAGATGTAGCTGGAAAGGTTATAACTGATAGTGGGCTTAATTTAGCTGTAACAGGACCTGTTAAGGAAGATAATCTTTTCAAAGAGAAACATTTACGGCGATTATTTAAGGCCTTATAAAAAGAACCGCCATTAGGCGGTTCTTTTTACTTATAGTGAAATTTACAGTTTAATTCCAGCCCCAGAGGCTACATCATGCCCTCGTATCCTCCTCCGGGTGGCATCGCCGGCATTTTCTCTTTCTCAGGGATATCGGTTACCAGGCACTCCGTAGTCAGAATCATCGTGGCAATGCTCGCCCCATTCTGGAGAGCGCTCCTGGTTACTTTAAGAGGATCTACAATTCCTCTCTCCACCATATTTACACCCAACTCGTCTTTTAGCGCGTCGTAGCCTATTCCGACTTTGCTTTCCTTTATGGCATTTATCACTACTGAACCCTCTCGACCACTATTTTCAGCGATACACCTTAAAGGCTCTTCTAGAGCCCGCTTCAAGATATTTAGCCCAGTAGCTTCATCGCCCTCCAATTTAAGCTTCTTCAAGGAAGATAATGCATTGAGGAGGGCAACACCACCACCGGGTAGGATACCTTCTTCTACGGCAGCTCGAGTAGCTGACAAAGCATCCTCTACACGGTGTTTCTTCTCTTTGAGTTCTGTTTCGGTAGCTCCACCTACTTTTATCACAGCCACACCACCTGCTAATTTAGCCAACCTTTCCTGTAATTTCTCTTTGTCATAATCCGAAGTGCTTATATCAATCTCGGACCTGATTTGTTTGATGCGGGCTTCAATATCTTTAGTCTCGCCCTTGCCTTCAACGACAGTGGTATTATCTTTATCGGCAATCACCCTTCTGGCTCGTCCTAAATCATCTACGGTAACAGAATCTAATTTCCTCCCGACCTCTTCAGATATTACAGTACCTCCGGTGAGAACGGCTATATCCTGAAGCATGGCTTTTCTTCTGTCGCCAAAGCCAGGTGCTTTAACTGCCAGAGGAGATAAAGTTCCCCTTAGTTTATTAACTACCAAGGTAGCCAGAGACTCACCTTCAACATCTTCAGCGATAATAACCAGATTCTTGGAGACTTGGACAATTTTTTCCAAAGCAGGAAGAATATCATTTATAGCCGAAATCTTCTTATCAGTGATAAGTATGTAAGGATCCTCTAGCTCTGCTCTCATTTGCTCGGCATTGGTGATGAAATAAGGGCTAATGTAGCCGCGGTCGAACTTCATTCCCTCGACAAATTCAGTCTCAAATTGCAGACCCTTACCTTCCTCAACAGTGATAACACCATCCTTGCCAACTTTTTCCATAACATCAGCAATCAATTTGCCGATGTCAGGGTCGATGGCTGATATAGAGGCTACCTGAGCTACCTGCTCTTTGCCGGCCACCGGTATAGACATCTTCTTGAGCCCATCAACCAATGTCTCCACTCCTTTATCAATACCACGCTTCAGGGCCATGGAATCAGCTCCGGCAGCGATGTTCTTGAAACCCTCATTAATAATAGCCTGAGCTATAATGGTAGATGTACTGGTGCCATCTCCACACTGGTCGTTAGTTTTGGTAGCTGCCTGCTTTACTAGCTGCACTCCCATGTTCTCAAAGGGGTCAGGCAACTCTATTTCTTTGGCTATAGAGACACCATCATTGAGAACCGAAGGAGCACCCCATTTTTTATCTAATGCTACAGGTCGCCCGCGTGGTCCCAGAGTCACCCTGATGGCGTCTGTTAGAGTATCTACGCCGTTCTTTAATGATTTCCTTGCTTCTTCGCCGAAAATAATTTGTTTTGCCATTTGTTTCCCTCCTTTTATTAACTCCGCTTGGCCAGAATATCACTCTCTCGCATGATAACCAGCTCTTCATTATCCAGTTTAAACTCTGTGCCAGCGTATTTAGAATAAATAACCTTGTCTCCCTTCTTCACCTCCATGGCGATACGTTTGCCATCTTCAGTCAACCTGCCCGGACCGACAGCGATGATTTTGCCTTCCTGGGGTTTCTCTTTGGCTGTATCTGGTAAAACTATTCCTCCTTTGCTTACTTCTTCCTTGGGCGTTGGTTTTATTACCACCCTATCTCCCAAAGGTTCAATCTTAGACATGTTTTCCTCCTTTTCTCGATTTATTTTAGCACTCTGTCCATGAGATTGCTAACTTTCAATTATATCAAGAAAATTTGAAAATGCAAGTTTTTTCGTCGAAATTCTGTAAATTTTTCTTGAAAACTTACACTGAACCGTGTATAGTTATGAGGAGATGGAGAGAAGAAAGCAGAAAAGGCAATGGAGCAAAGAAGAGATCAGGGCGCTGAGGAAACACCTGAACTTAACTCAAGTGAAGCTAGCCGAGGAATTAGGAACGCGGCAACAAACGATCAGTGAATGGGAAAAGGGGATGTACCAACCTCGCGGAGCCTCTGCGACCTTACTCAACATAGTTGCCGAGCGCAGTGGTTTTGTTTATGAGACTACAGAGAATCGTGATAGAACAAACTAAAAACAACTGCAGGGATTCATGCGGAGACTCCAATCATAATAGAAGCTAATATAAAATTTCGGAAATGTATTTAAGTTAGCCAATATTTTTTATGCCATGATTACACGTAATCGGATAAAATTCTCAGAAAAGCAAGTAGCTCTAGTGTGGAAACAATTAGTAGGGAAGGAGTTGGTCTCCACGGAAGGCAAGGTGGTCAACGTAATCTATCCCGGGAGAACTAATGGTGACAACGGCCCAGATTTTAGGGATGCGGTCATTGTTATTGAATCTCGTTTGACGAAAGGGGATGTGGAGGTTCACGTTGAATCCAATGATTGGTATAAGCATAGACATCATGCTGATGCTGCATATAATAATGTCATTCTTCATGTTGTAATATGGCATGATCGTAGTTCAGTCACCTCATTACAAAGTAAAAAGACAGTGCCAGTGCTGTCTCTGGCTGAGGTGTTACGGTACCAGGCTTATTTGCTGCCTGACCGGCTTCCATGTTTCCAGATACTGGACCACTTGGATATGCACACTATAAAAAAGGTATTGAATATTGCGGGCGAACAAAGGTTCAAACAAAAGGTTAAGTCTTTTCAAGCTCAGTTAAAGGAAGAAATGACCGGCCAGGTTCTTTTCCAAGGTATCATGCGGGCTCTGGGCTATGCTAAAAACAAACGACCTTTCGAAGATCTTGCTGTCAGAGTACCTCTCAACTACATAGAATCCAGGAAAGGCGTGGCTTTTAAGCAGGCTGTATTGTTAGGCACAGCCGGGTTATTGCCTTCACAAAGATGGCAAGGCAAATTTGCAGGGGAGAAAGAAGCCCAGGAATTGGAGCAACTATGGCAGTCGACGAATGAAAAAGTTGAAACCATGAAGCAAGGTGACTGGAGCTCCTCACACATATATCCCAACAATTCCCCAGTGCGACGTATCATCGCCCTGAGCTACCTTCTTGAGCGTTATTCAGAAAAGAGACTGTTAACAAGTATATTACAGCTAGTAAAGGAAGTACCTCGACTCGGTGGGCACTGCGTGCTGGAGAGGAGTCTCACTGTAGCCTGTGACGGCTATTGGTGGGACCATTTCGATTTTGATGTCACAAGTAAAACAAAAAAATCGGCTCTTTTGGGGAAAAGTAAAGTAGGTGAAATTATAATTAATGCTGTATTGCCCTTTGCTTATGCGTGGGGAGAATTGACTGCTGATGCCAAGATAACAGAAAACGCTATGGACCTTTACCGTAATTATCCCAGATTATCTGAGAATTGCATGACATGTCATATGAAGGAACAACTTGGTTTGGGGAAAGCTTTTGATCTAACTGCCTGTCATAAGCAAGGGCTGATTCATATTTTCAAGCATTATTGTTGTGAAGGTAGATGCGGAAAGTGTCCCCTTGTTAGGTTAGTAGGACTGCGAGATAGTGACAAAATTCCATAAACGAGTTATTATATAGTCGGATATCAGTGGGCTATCAGGGAAGATACGAGAGAGATGCGGATTCCTTGACACGATACTCAGGGGAATGGTAGACGTTTCAGGGTTTCACCTCTTCACATTAAACATCTTGGGCGAATCAACTTTCGTCGCAGAAATGAATTCTATCCAAGCAATGTTCCAATCTGGTAACTATCTATTTTCAAAGATACAAAAGGAGGAATGAATGACTGATTTCGGGAAAACACTCGTGGAATGTGTCGAATCCACACAAGCGTTCGAGCGCATGCTCATCTGGAATGATAACAAAACAGGGCTAGAAGTTAGCATTGTTATTCACGATACCACACTAGGTCCGGGTCTGGGAGGAACCAGATGGTATCCCTTTTCAACGAGAGCGGAAGCCCTCGTTGATAATCAGCGACTGGCGGAGGGCATGACCTACAAACTGGCGTTAGCTGTAGGCGAGGACACCGAATTGGCAAAAGTCGGTGTTAGTTTCGGCGGTGCTAAGGCAGTGATTCGAGGCCAGTCGACAATAGATAAAGACAAGAGAAAAGAACAGCTGCGAGCTTATGCAGCAATCGTAAACACTCTTGGGGGTAGATTCCTGACCGCAATCGATGTAGGAACTTTCGCAGAAGATGTGATAACAATGAAAGAGGTAACCAAATGGGTAGCCGGGCTGCCTAAGGAAATGGGAGGCTGTGGTGACGCTTCACCGTGGACAGCCCGTGGGGTTGTCTGGGGACTCAGGGCTTGCCTGGAAGCGGTGTATGATACTGACTCATTTAAGGATAAAATTATCGCCATTCAAGGCATTGCCGGAAAAGTGGGTAGCGTCTTGGCCAGAGATTTGGCCGGCCAGGGAGCCATAATCATAGGCTCAGGAGGTGTGAACCAGTCAGCCGCTCAGAAAATCGCTACAGAAGTAGGTGCCAAGCTGGTTCCCCCGGATGAAATATATGAACAACGATGTGACGTGTTCGCGCCTTGCGCTTTAGGTGGGGTACTCAATGACAACACCATCCCTAAACTGAAATGCCGCATCACTGCCGGGGGTGCGAATAATCAGCTGTGGGACGCTTTTAGACATTCGCAAATGCTGCAGGATAAAGGTATCTTACATGCCCCCGCGTTCTGGATAAATGCGGGAGGGGTAATAAACGTTGCTCATGAGTTCCATCCAGAGGGCTATTCCGAGGAAAGAGCCTCTGCAGACGTGAAGAAGATCTATGACAGAGGGAAGACGATATTCAAGATTGCGCGGGAAGAAAAAACACCTTCTTATGCTGTCGCCGTGGGGCTGGCTCAAGATAGGATTCAAAGAGCCAGGAGAACAAGTTGTCCATCAACAAGCGTATGATCCAGGACAAATGTAATTGAGTATGCCAATACTATTCAAATAGCCTGATGCCTAGTTACTTATGGAATCTGACTTTATTTGGACAACAAATGGGTTGAAATAACGAACATCACTTAGATTGTACGAGTGAGGCTGGGGCATTTGGGTTGGAGATATATTTAATGGCGGTGAGCAGAACATTAACGAAGCACCAGAACCAATTTAGCATGCAACCTCCGACCAATTACGAATTCGGTAGAACAGCGGATAAGCAACATGCCTTCAATATATTCCCAGAACAGGATACATATGCCAAAAGGAACTGTAGTAATTAACCAAGAGCGGTGCAAGGGCTGCGGGCTATGTCTCTCTTTCTGTCCGGAGGATGTGTTAGCATATTCGGATGAGTATAACCAGAGCGGGTACAATGTTGTGTATATGAAAGAACCTGAATGTTGCATCGGGTGTGCCTTCTGCGCTCAAACATGTCCCGACGTAGCAATTGAAGTCTATCGAGAGAAGAAACCACCGCAGAGGAAGTGATACCATAGATAAGGTACTGATAACAGGAAATGACGCTATGGCTCAGGCGGCTATTTGTGCAGGATGCCGCGCCTACTTTGGCTACCCTATCACCCCACAGAACGAGATTCTTGAATATATGGCAACTCATATGCCCGCGGTGGGTGGGACGTTCATCCAGGCGGAGAGTGAAGTGGCAGCTATCAACATGTGCTACGGAGCATCCGCAGCAGGTGTACGTACTATGACCTCGTCCTCCAGTCCGGGCATAAGTCTTAAAATGGAGGGGGTATCCTATATCGCCGGTGCTGATTTACCATGTTTGATTATAAATGTGATGCGCGGTGGCCCAGGTTTGGGTAACATAGCCCCAGCTCAAGGAGATTATTTCCAAGCAACCAAAGGCGGAGGACATGGTGGCTATCGCGTTATTGTGCTTAGTCCTGCCACCATTGCGGAGGCGGTCGAAATAGTAATACTAGCCTTTGACTTAGCAGACAAATATCGAGTCCCGGTGATGATTTTAGCTGATGGCATGCTTGGTCATATGATGGAGCCTGTTATCCTTCCCGAACCCGTTGACCTTAACTCTCTACCGGGCAAGCCCTGGGCTATCACCGGTGCCAGGGATCGTAATCCAAATATAGTTACAAGTTACGCTATAGACCCTGGGGACCTGAACCAGATAAACACCAAACGCCAGAGTCGATATAAGCAAATAGAGGAGAAGGAGGTACGATACCGGGAAACGGAGACCTCTGACGCCACTATCGTTATAGTTGCCTATGGCACAATGGCTCGAATCGCCGGAACCGCAGTTAGGATGGCAAGGAGCGAGGGTATCAAGCTCGGGATGATGCAACCTATCACACTATGGCCTTTTCCATACGCACAACTTCGGACACTTTCAAGCCGAGTCGATACCATCCTAACTGTGGAAATGAGTGAAGGCCAGATGATAGAGGATGTGCGCTTAGCAGTCTGTGACAGAGCAGAAACTCCGTTCTACGGTGAGCTCGGTGGATTAGTGCCCACGCCTAAAGACATCTTGAGAGAGGTGAAGCGTAATGTCAGTTAATATAGACAACATGGTCAAGGTTTTCGAACGACCTCGGAGTCTGACGGAGGCCCAGTTCAGTTATTGCCCAGGTTGCCATCATGGACTGGTGATGCGAATCATCGCACATACGATAGACGAATTTGGCATCCAGGACCGCGCTGTAGTAGTGGCTCCCGTTGGCTGTGCAGTAAATATGTACGAATGGTTTAGGTGTGATGGGATCCAAGCTGCCCATGGCCGAGCTAGTGCAGTCGCCACCGGGATCAAGCGAGTCAATTCAAACCTGATTGTCTTCACTTATCAGGGTGATGGTGACTTAGCTGCCATCGGCACGGCAGAGTCAATTCATGCAGCCAATCGCGGCGAGAATATCACTGTCATTTTTATCAACAACCAGATCTATGGAATGACAGGAGGACAAATGGCACCCACTACCCTTCTCGGGCAGCGGGCAACCAGTTGTCCTGACGGGAGAAATGCTCAGATCGCTGGCTATCCGATTCGCTTCGCTGAAATGATTGCCCAGCTTGATGCTCCGGTCTACGTCACCCGCCAGGCGCTTTATGACCAGAAGCGAATCATGGCGGCAACTCGGGCGATCATAAAGGCTTTCAGATGCCAGATTGAGGACAGGGGATACTCTCTGGTGGAAATACTTACCACTTGCCCTACCAACTGGCGGATGAGTCCGGTTGAAGCTAACAGCCACGTGATGAACGAAGTAATCAGGGCATTCCCGCTTGGCGACCTTGTGGACAGGTACTAGTATGGAGAAATCATTTGTATTTGCAGGCTTCGGCGGTCAGGGAGTGATGCTAGCGGGAAAGCTCCTCGCCCAGGCCGGTGTCAACTACGGACTGGAGGTGACCTGGCTTCCCTCCTACGGCCCAGAGATGAGAGGAGGGACGGCGAATTGCACGGTACTTCTCTCTGATGAACCAATCGGCTCGCCTGTAGTGGATCATCCAACCGCACTGGTTGCCATGAACCTTCCTTCTCTCGACAGGTTTGAGAAGACTGTGGCTGCGGCAGGTGTAATAGTAGTGAACTCTTCTCTTATCAATCGCTCTATAGAACGCAATGACGTGCAGGTACTGAGTGTACCAGCAAATGACATTGCCGTATCACTGGGTAACCCGAAAGTTGCCAACGTGGTAACGCTTGGCGCAGTCGTAAAGGTTACGGAGATAATCCCGTTTGAGTTGATAAAGGACGCTATAGTCAGGATGCTGGGCGAGAACATATATGGTTCCGAGCTCATATCAGTGAACGAACAGGCACTAAGTGCAGGATACAACGCTACCTAGGGATACGCTCAAGAACAGACGTTTGAATTTTTGACGATGAGATCGCCAGCACAATCTTACGTCATGTGCTGTACCGATCACTCGAGTGCGTGCCGGATAATATCCGCCGCTGTCTTCAGAGAACCTCAGGTTCCGGTTCAAAAATCATCGACGCAGCCGGCACCCCTTGAGGATACATTCATTCTAGTTTGGTCAAATTTCTTATTAGAAACCTGGCGGGATCTGGGAGTCTCGTTACAGCCATCAACCGATTTTTTCCCATTTTTTATCGCCTCCTCGATCGCTGCCTCGATTGCCGCTGTAAGGGCTGCAACTTCATCATGGAGTTGTTTCACTTCAGTCTCCAATTTACTACTCCCTTGATTGTCAGGTAGCTTCAGTATCAAAATCTTAATAGAAGTTCTATAGCCTGTCTATGACCCAGAAGTCCTGCTGCTGAGCATTAAAGCTATCCTTTTGTAATATAAAAGTACTAAATAAAGGCAAGAAATACTTCTAATCTGCAAATAGAATGAATCTAGTTGAAAAAAGTTGCAGTTTAAATGATCTTGATACTAAAAACTCGAAAAAATATCCGTTAACGGGTCAACCAAGGCTGAGGTTGGGCACGACATCCAGGTCATATCCGCTCACCTTGCCGGCCTGGAAATGATAATAGCCACAGGAAGCTACCATAGCAGCATTATCAGTACACAAATGAGGAGGGGGAATAAGAACGGGTATCGGCGAGTTGGCAAGAAAATACTCGGTCAATGTCTTATTGGATGCTACTCCACCGCTAAGTAAAATCTGTTTTACCTTCAATTGTTTTGCTGCCTCGATTGTTTTGCCAACTAGAACATCCACTACAGCCAACTGGAAGCTTGCCGCAACATCAGCAACTGAGACCTTTCCCTTATGGACAAGGTGCCATAAGGCTGTTTTCAAGCCACTGAAACTGAAATCATATGTTTCTTTGAGCCAGGCTCGTGGGAGAGTTAAACAAGGAATTCCAGAGTGGGCTGCCCGTTCTATAACGGGACCTCCAGGGTACCCTAGGCCCAAGATTCTAGCTGCTTTGTCGAATGCCTCCCCCGCAGCATCATCCAGAGTTCGCCCTAATTTCTTAAATTGTCCGTGTCCCTCCATCAGTATTAAATCACTATGTCCACCGGAGACAATTAAACAGAGACAGGGAAATTTGACACTACTCTTCTGGCTATCTGGGGAAGAATCGAGCCAGTTAGCATAGATATGTGCCTCAAGATGGTTAATCCCTATGACAGGCATTTTTTTTGCCAGGGCTATTGCCTTGGCTACGTTAACGCCGACCAACAATGATCCGGCTAATCCCGGCCCGAAAGTTACTGCAATGCCGTTGATATCCTGCCAGGAGACTTCAGTCATCACCTGACTGATAACTGGGATGATGGTGAGGAGGTGCTGCCTAGAGGCAACTTCTGGTACTACGCCGCCATAGCGAGCATGAATGTCTATTTGAGAGGCTACAACGTTGGAGATAATTCTGCCTCCGTCCTCCACTACAGCAGCAGCCGTTTCATCACAAGACGTTTCAATACCCAGGGTTTTCATGGAATACTAGATGCTTGCCTCTCCTGACTTCCTTACAGCATATTGTATTAGAGGTGGTGCAACGAGTCCATGGACTACTGTTGTGATCGCCATAAGGGTGATTATTGTGCCTCCGAGCTCGTAACCTGATAGCGCTTGAGCCGCTAGGAAAGAAAGACCTATAGCGACACCTGCTTGGTCTAGCATTGCTAGGCCAAGATA
>JBFEMR010000005.1:0-21153 GCA_041551495.1 Dehalococcoidia bacterium | reverse complement strand
TTCGACCGCTATGCCGACTACTGATGCCTGTCCATATGTAAACACTCCCTCACCGGGTGTGGTCACTGAGCCACCATCGGTGCTGCCCGCTGTAAGATTGTAGCTTCGCTGTATGAAATTGGCTGTAATAAAATAGTCGCCGCTCATTTTTAAATTGGTCGAGGCGGCAAAGACATCATCAATCGTGCCTACATCGCCAGTCCACTTAACGAATTCGTGACATTCATCTGCCTCGGCTACCAAGTTGACCGTAGTCTCTTTACAATATGTAAAAATGCCCTCGCCAGGCGTGGTTACAGAGCCTCCCTCTGTGCTGTTGAGGGTGAGGTCATATGTTACCCATGTAATCACTACTTTCCCGACAGCACCAACACCACCAGCTCGATTGCCGTCATTTTGCTCTGTCCGTGCTCCTCCCCCTCCGCCTCCCGGTAAGTTTCCTGGATTGCCGTTTGAAGTCCCAGATGTTACTGAAGTGCCACCAGAACCACCCTCATTGGCACCATCTCCACCAGCGCCCGATTGAATTCCTATACCGGTGTCACCATTTTCACCATCAGCTCCCGCAAGTCTAATATCACCAATTGAAGCTTCTATTGTTCCACCTGCACCTCCTAGCGGGCTACCACCATCCGTATTTCCCGTTCCGCCTGAACCAGCTGCTGCACGGACGAACGCGTTACCAGGATTTGTATCTGGCCCAACAAACGAGGAGCTGCCAGCGTTACCATCGTTTCCAGAGACTCCAGTGCCCCCTACTCCAACTACAACCTGTAACTCCTGGCCGGATTCTATAGTTAGTGTTGAACTTGCATAAGCACCACCACCACCACCAGCTCCACCTCTTGCTCCGCGGCGGGTATTAGTACTCCCCCCACCTGCACCACCTCCGCCCCATGTCTGTATGGTAATCTCCGTAACTGTTTCTGGAACAATGAAAGTACCACTCTCTGTGAATTCCTCGTTTTGTGTAGTGGCGCCTACACTGGATATGGGAGTTAATACTAACCCCAGATTCAATACGAGGGCAATAGCAATGGTAAAATGAATTAATTTGCTATGCCCCTTGGTTCTATTTATATTTCTCCTCATTTCAATAGTCATATGCAAAACCTCCTGATACTAACTGAATATAGTCTAAGATTCGTTAGCTACACCGTCAATAACCCATTAGTACCCATACTTTCGTAAGGTAGAAGCCTTTCTAATCCTAAGTTACTTGAGTCAACAAGAGGTTTTAGTGAGGTTTCTACAAAGAGTTTATCTTGAGCGAAGTCTAGATTATCTGCCCTGATGAGTCGTGACTCTGTATAGCTGGAAAATAAGAGGTTCGCGATGACTTATGAGCATTACACTGCTATAATGATAACGTGCTGGTTACTATCATCGGTCTAGGATTAATCGGTGGCTCAATCGGGTTATCCTTAAGAAGACAGGGAAATAAGCTTGGGTGGGAGATAGTTGGCTATAGCCGTCGTCAGGAAACTATAGCTAGTGCCTTAAGATTAGGCGCTATTGGAAGGGGCGAAGTCAACCTGGAGAATGCAGTAAAACAGGCAGACCTTGTTATCATCGCCACACCTGTTCTAACAGTCAAGAACATCTTTTCCGAAATCGCTCCACATCTCTCCTGGGGTTGCACTGTTACTGATACCGCCAGCACGAAATTCCAGGTTATGAAATGGGCAAAAGAAATACTATCGCCAAAGGTGGACTTCATTGGTGGACACCCCATGGCCGGGAAAGAAAGTTATGGCATTCAGGCTGCTGAATCTAAATTATTTCGGGGGTGTACTTATTGTCTCACCTCATCAGAGGATGCTTCGTCAAAATCTATAGATATAATGACAAGCATGGTTAAGAAGCTGGGAGCCATACCTTTCTTCATTGATGCTCAAGAGCATGACAAAATGGTAGCCGGCATTAGTCATCTGCCTATTTTGCTCTCGGCAGCATTGGTATCGTTAACTACCAAGAATCCTTCTTGGCTAAAAATGTCTAAACTAGCGGCCTCGGGCTATCGCGACATTACTCGCTTGGCTTCGGGGAACCCCGAGGTAAATTCAAATATCTGCCTAAGTAATAAAGCAGCCATACTTGGCTGGGCCGATAAATTCATTCAGGAATTGGAGAGGTATCGCCAGCTGGTGGCTGAAGGGGATAATCGATTAGAACAAGCCCTGGCTGAAGCAAACAAGGCAAGACAAACATGGCTGAACAATTTGTCAACTTAAGATCGTCTTCGCCAGGAAGTGGGACAATAACGATCAAACCTTGTCCCAGATTAGGAGGCGACGTAGTCCTACCGGGTGATAAGTCTATTTCTCACCGGGCTGTCATCTTGAATAGTTTAGCCGAGGGTAAGGCCGAGATTGATAATTTTGCTCCAGGGGGAGATTGTCTGGCCACAGTTAGGTGTTTGGGAGCCCTGGGAGTGAAAATTGACAGAAAAGGATCGAAGAATTCATCGACTCTATTAGTCTCGGGAACTGGCGAAGATGGTCTTAAAGAAGCCAGCAATGTGCTTAATGCCCAGGATAGCGCCACTACGATGCGCCTTCTGGGCGGCCTTCTTGCCAGCCAATCTTTCCTATCTGTTATTACAGGAGATGCCTCCCTTCGTAAACGTCCCATGGGCAGGTTGATTCAGCCGCTGAGATTAATGGGCGCTGAGATATGGGGAAGGGGGCGAGATTCATTTGCTCCTCTGATTATTATGGGGAAAAAGTTACAGGGTATAGACTTCACATTGCCTATTCCTAGTGCTCAAATTAAATCAGCTATGCTACTTGCCGGTCTTTTTGCCCGTGGTAATACTATACTGCACCAGATAACCCCTTCTCGGGATCATACGGAAAGAATGCTTAAACGGATGGGAGCCAGTTTGGAAATACATGGGAATTCGATTTCCTTGATGCCATTAAGCAGCCCCTTAGTTTCTATCGACCTTTGCGTCCCCGGTGATATCAGCTCAGCAGCTTACTTTCTAGCCGCTGGAGCAATTCATCGAAACGCCAGGATATTGATAAGGGATAGTGGAATCAACCCCACAAGAACAGGAATTATAGACATTCTCCTGGCTATGGGAGCCAGACTCCAAATTACTAACAGGCGATTGGAAGATAGTGAACCCTTAGCCGATATTGTGGTAGAATCTAGCGAATTAAAGGGAATAGAAGTCGGTGGTGATATCATCCCTCGCCTCATTGACGAAATTCCCGTATTAGCTGTGGTTGGCTGTATTGCTAGAGGGAAAACTGTTATCAGGGATGCTCGAGAGCTAAGGGTAAAGGAATCAGACAGGATTGCTACTATAGCAAGTGAGCTTTCACGTTTAGGTGCTCAAATTGAACCTTTACCGGATGGCATGGTTATCTATGGTGGTAGATCTTTGTCGGGTACGGAGGTTGATAGCCATTTTGACCATCGGTTAGCGATGAGCTTGGCAGTAGCCGGTTTGGTATCCAAAGGTGAAACAGCTATCAAGCATGCCCAGGTTACTAAGGTATCCTATCCTGCTTTCTGGCAAACCTTGAACCAAATACTAAATTACTCACAGTGTTAAAGTGCTAAAGTTAGGAGGACAGCATGTGTACAGAATTAGTTCATGTTGGTTTTGGTAATGTCATCGCCGTAAATAAGGTAATTGCTCTCCTGTCCATAAATCAACAACCAGTGAAGCGACTCATTCGGGAAGCAAGGGAAAAAGAACGTTTAATTGATGCCACCCACGGCAGGAAAGCTAAAACTGTTATCCTTTTTGAAACTGGACACATGATGTTGGCCGCTGTGACAGCGGAGACTATTGCCCATAGATTAACAACTGCATCCACACTGTTAGAGGAAAAAGTCGAGCTGTGAAGTGTCTGGCCAAAGTATTGAGTCGAAGCCTATAAAAAAGAAAGGAGACAACGAAAGTTCTTTTCCTCTCCTAATCGTTCTTTCTGGACCTTCGGGAGTAGGTAAGGATGCCGTGCTTGCCAGGATGAAAAAATTGGAGCGTCCCTTTCACTATGTCATTACTGCTACTACACGCCCTAAGCGTGCCAGAGAGAAGAATGGAGTTGATTATCATTTTCTTTCCGGAAAAGAATTTCAGCAAATGATAGATAAACACCAGTTTCTGGAATGGGCTAATGTCTACGAAAACTACTATGGTGTGCCAAAAAATGAAATAACTGTAGCTTTACGCAATGGAATAGACACAATAATCAAAGTAGATGTTCAGGGTGCGGCTACTATTAAGGAAATCCTGCCCCAAGGAATATTTATTTTCCTGATGCCTCCTTCGTTGGAAGAACTAGAAAAGAGATTGAGAAAGCGGCACAGCGAATCCACAACAGGTTTGTCTCTGAGATTGAAAAAGGCCAAAGAGGAAATAAAAAGCCTACCGCTTTTCGATTATGTTATAACAAGTCGCCAGAATAAGGTTGATGAAGTTGTACTCCAGATAGACGCTATCGTCACTGCTGAAAAACGCCGCGTAAATCCCAATATCGTGCAAATTTAATTTCTTCTCCCTTAAGCGCTGCCTGCATTTTTGACAATGTACCCACTTCATTCTTACAATAAGCACCAACATGAGTTTGACAGGGCAACTTTACAAGTTGCAGCAGCTTGACCTAGAGCTTCAAAAGAATCTGCAGGAGCTAAGTGAAGTTAACCATAATTTAAGTAACAATGAATCCTTGGTTGCCGCAGAATCCAAACTTTCTTCTTACAAAGAGCAATTGGAGAGTATTAACAGCAAACAAAAGAATTCCGAATGGGAACTAGAGGACCTTCAAGAGAAGATAAGGCAGATTGATAGCAAACTCTATAGCGGCACAACCAAAGATCCCAAGGAATTGGTTAACCTCGAAAAGGAAGTAAAGGGTCTTAAGAGCCAAATTAGACCCAGAGAAGATAAACTATTAGGACTAATGAGTCAGATAGAAGAGATAGAAGTCAATTTAAAAACTACCACAGAGGAAAGTGCGCAACTGAGGCAGGAGTGGGAACAGAAACAAGAGACCCTTGGGCAAAGGAAAAGCGAAATCGAAACTCTACTTGCCAAGCTCAAAAAAGACCGTGTTGCAATGGCACAGCAACTTGACTCTGAAGCCCTTAATACTTATGAGCGAATCAGACTGTCGAGGGGACAAGCCGTAACAAAAGTGGAGAAAGGAAAATGCCAAGGATGCCATATCGCTGTGCCCACGAGTCAATGGCAAAAAGTTAAAGCTGGAGATCTAATTCAGTGCAATAGCTGCAGTAGGATACTCTATTTGGAGTAATCTACATAGAATCGTGTTCGTGTTATAACATTCATAGACATACCGACCAGTTGCTGCTCAAACATTGACAATTCCCGTGTAAGGGGCATAATCTATATGCGGGCTAAAGTACACCAGTATTCAAATGTAAAAAGTCGGAGTTGAGGATTTTTGACACGAAGGTGGGACAGGGATTAGACGAGTAAAAATAAGGGAGGGTTCAATTCATGGCTGGCATTATTTCGTACGGTGCCTACATACCTTTATGGCGACTCGCTCGAGATGCTATCGCCGAGGCTTGGGGAAGCGGCTCAATTAGAGGTGAAAGAAGTGTAGCCAACAACGACGAAGATACTATCACCATGTCAAGTGAGGCTGCTTTTGACTGTTTAGCTGGGTTGAAACGAGAAGAAGTAGATGGTTTATATTTTGCCTCTACTACCTCGCCCTATAAAGAGAAGGAATGCTCTACATTGGTAGCCATGACTGCCGATTTAAAACAAGAAATTATCACCGCTGACTTTGCCAACAGTCTGAGGGCAGCAACCGAGGCATTCAGGGCAGCGTTGGACGCTGTAACCAGTGGTTCTGCCAAACAGGTTTTAGTTACAGCCTCTGATTGTCGCTTAGGTTATCCTAGGTCAAACTATGAACAAACCTTTGGCGATGCAGCAGCAGCTCTATTGATCAGTAATACTATCAAACCCGCTGTCATCGTGGAAGGCAGTTATTTCTTATCGAACGAACTATACGATGTGTGGAGATTAGATAAAGATAGCTATGTTCAATCTTGGGAAGATCGCTTCATTATTGAGCACGGATATATAGAGAACATGGAGAGAGCAATTGCAGGATTACTGCAAAAGAAAACCCTCTCTGTCCAAGATATCAACAAAGCTGTGCTTTATGCTCCCACGTTGAGAGCGCAGCAAAGGCTAGCACGCCGTTTGGGGCTTGATGTTAACATGCAGCTTCAAGATTTGCTTATCAGTAATGTGGGCATTACGGGTTGTGCCCATGCTTTGCTTATGCTGGTAGCTGCCTTGGAGGAAGCCAAAGCTGGCGACAAGATCCTGGTGGCTAGCTATGGTAGTGGCTGTGACACCTTTCTGTTAACCGTGACAGAAGAAATTGAAAAGGTAAAGGATAACAGAAGAGGGGTAAAGGGATACTTGGATTCCAAGAGACCTCTTCCCAGCTATACAAAATATCTTAGCTATAGAGGATTGCTAGATGCTCAACCCGGTGAACCGTTCAGGCTATTTCCGGCTGCGACCACCAGCTGGAGGGAGCGTAACTGGGCTATTCGCATGCACAGTAGCAAGTGCAAGAATTGCGGTACCGTCACCTTTCCTATAGAGAGGATCTGCTATAAATGTCGAAGCAAGGATAATTTTGAGGAAGTCAGGCTATCGGATAAAAAGGCAAGGGTGTTTACTTTCACGCTTGATAACCTGGCCGGTAGAAGCGATGATCCCACAATACCACAAGTAGGCGTAGAATTTGACTACCAAAACACCAGAACTTATCTTCCCATGACGGATTGCGATCCCAGCCAAGTAATAGTGGATATGCCGGTCGAGATGACTTTCAGGAGGCTATATGAAGGTGCTGGCATGTACAACTATTTTTGGAAATGTCGCCCTATAAGGTGAAATATGAAAATGAAAGGATGAGTTATGGCAGCGCGAAAGTGGAAAAAGGTACCAGAGTTTGATTTCAAAGATATCATCTATGAAAAAAAGGCCGGAGTAGCCAGGGTTACTATAAACAGACCCGACGCATACAACGCTTTTACTACGTCCACTCAGGATGAGCTAATAAAAGCTTTCGAGAATGCGGCAAGCGATGCTACTGTAGGTGTAGTAGTGTTTACTGGCGCTGGCGATAAAGCGTTTTGTACCGGTGGTGATGCCAAGGAAGCAAAAGCTGGCTACCGGAAGGGAATGCTAGAGAAGGATTTAATGGTTAAAACCCTAATACGAGAGATGCCCAAACCCGTTATCGCAGCAGTCAATGGTTATGCCATAGGTGGGGGGCAAGTTTATCAACAGATTTGTGACCTATCTATAGCTTCAGAAAATGCCATCTTTGGCCAGGTCGGTCCAGTGGTGGGAAGTTTTGACCCGGGTGTAGGCGTTATTGATTTGGTGATGGTAGTGGGAGAGAAAAAAGCAAGGGAAATTTGGTATCTCTGCCACAGATACACTGCTAAAGAAGCCTTGGCGATGGGACTGGTGAACAAGGTAGTGCCAGCAGATAAATTAGAAGAAGAAGTAGATAATTGGTGTGATGAGATATTGGGGAAAAGTCCTGGAGCCATAGCTGGCATCAAAGCGTGCTTCAATGCCGCTACTACCTATATGCGGGGCATAGAGGCAATTTCAGCACAGTATCTGTGGAAATATTACGCTTCGGAAGAAGCTGAACACTGGAAGAACGCATTCTGGCAGAAAAAGAAACCAGATTGGCAAAGGTTTAGGAGGAAAGAAATATTTCCGGCAATTTATGAATGCGAAGAAAAGGGACAGTCGTGAGCTGATAACCAAGTGAGGGTAAATAAATGGAGAGTATCAAGGATAAGGTAGCTATTATTGGTATGGGCTGCACTAAATTTGGCGAGAGATGGGATGCCGGGCTTGATGACCTGGCTATAGAAGCCGCCTATGAGGCTTACGAAGATGCGGGAATCGATCCTGAGGATATTCAAGCCTGTTGGTATGGGAGTGTCACGCAACCAGTGGTCGGCATTGGCTGTACTCATCTAGCAGGACCCCTGAAACTCCATGGCATACCGATGAGCCGCGTTGAGAATTGGTGCACAACAGGACACGAGGCTCTAAGGAATGCCTCCTTTGGTGTTGCCTGTGGTATGTATGATTTGGTTTTGGCGTTGGGTGTGGAGAAGCTCAAGGATACTGGTTTCCCTGGCTTGGGAACTGGACGTGGTATGAGTACAGTATTGGAGGCGCGTCGAACTGCACCAGGCTCGTTTGGCATGATCGCCACTCGATATTTCTACAATTACGGACTGAGCCCTGAAGAAGGTAAACGCACCATAGGCAAAATCGCGGTTAAGAACCATTTCAATGGCAGCCTTTGCCCGAAGGCTCATTTTCACAACCAGGTAACCCTGGAACAGGTGATGAATGCTCCCATTATCGCCTGGCCTCTGGGACTTTTTGATTGCTGCGGGAATAGTGACGGAGGTGCCGCGGCCATCCTGGTTCCTGCCAGCCAGGCTAGAAAATACAGGGATGACCCAATTTATATAAAGGGTGTAGGTGCAGCTCATTCTGCTCTGCTTCCACAGAACCGCCCAGCTTTTGACTGGCTCCATTTTGAGGAAGTGCTGAATTCCTCTCGTCAAGCTTACGGACAAGCTGGAATACAGAATCCCCGAGAGCAAATTGACATTGCCGAAGTTCATGATTGCTTCACCAGCACGGAGTTGCTTCTCTACGAACTCCTTGGCTTTAGTCCGGAAGGCAAAGCCAAGGAGGATGTTGATTCTGGCTTTTTTGAATTGCATGGTGGTTTGCCTGTAAATAGCGATGGTGGACTGAAATGCTTTGGACACCCGGTGGGCGCTAGCGGCCTCCGCATGACTTACGAGGTTTACAAACAACTCCAGGGCAAGGCTCAATCGGCCGAGCGTCAACTAAAGGATGCCAAGCTTGGTATATCACAGACCTTCGGTGGCCCCCCTCAAGTAGCTGCGGTGGCTGTTCTGGGTAGGGAGCCAGGCTATCCTTAACAAAAGATAGCTGCTTCATAGCTTTTTTCTGTAAAAAGGAGGTGCAGCTACATATCTCCGTCATGGTTTGGTCGAAAGAGTGAGTTGTGTTAGAATTTCTTTACTAAGGGAAAATGCCTATTTATGAGTATTGGTGTGATTCGTGTCACCAAATTATTAGCTCCTACCGACAAAGCTCCTCTGTGCCCTTACCGGTTTGCCCCCATTGTGGTAAAAGCCAGCTCAAGCGAGTATTTTCCACTTTTTCCGTACAAAAGACATACAGGGACCTTTATGAAGATATACTTTCGGACCGTGAGCTAACCCAGGGGATGATGCATGATAACCCCAAAGCTATAGTAGAGTGGAACAGGAGAATGAGTAGCGGAGAAAAACCCCCTCCTGAATATGAGGAAATAACTGAGAGAATGGAGAGGGGCGAATGGCCCGATACGCAGGTAGAAGAAAAGAGGAAAGAGTTCTCTGGTCAAGGAAAAAGCATGTCCGAGGATGACTGAACTGTCAGGTGTCCGATGCCTATTTACGAATTTGTCTGTCAGAACTGCCGTAGAAGACTGTCTTTCTTGATAAGATATATTTCCGGTCCTATTGCTCCTAAGTGCTCATCATGTGGTAGTACCAACTTATCTCGTATCATTTCTGGTTTCGCCTACCATAAATCGATGAAGACGGTGTGGGAAGACAGTGGTGAGCCAACAATGAATCCCGGTGATGATTATTACAGAGATCCCCGGAATATTGGTCGCTGGGCGGAAAAGAAGTTTCAGGATATGGGACAGGAGATACCAGCCCAGATTAGGGAAAAGATACAAGCAGCCAGGGAAGGTGTCTTGCCTGAACCGCTTAAGGAATTAGGGAGTGCATCACCAACCGCTACGTATGATTGATGCCAATCTGAACCGCTCCAGTGAAGGCTTGCGGATTCTCGAAGACGTCGCACGCTTCCTCCTCAACGATACTGAGCTATGCAAGCGCTTAAAGACTCTACGTCATGATTTGAACCAAGAGACTGAACCACTGCGTGTAGGGCTCCTGTCTCAAAGAGATGCCGAAAACGATGTTGGCCGCCTTTACCCCATAGCTCCAAGGAAGAGGAAATTGGATGTGAAAAAGACCCCACTGCACGGCTTGCTGGACTTAGTTACAGCTAATGCTAAAAGGGTGCAGGAGTCTCTTCGCGTGATAGAGGAGCTAGCTAAATTGCCGGAGATAAATTCGAAGCTGAATTCAGCAAGCTTTGAACGGACGAGATTTGCCCTTTATACGCTAGAACGGGATTTGATTTCCCGAATATCACGCTGGGATAAAATGGAAAGGATATCTGGGCTTTACGTCATTCTAGATAAGCAATTCTTAACGGGTAGGGATGAACTGGACGTCACCAGGCAAATTATTGAGGGTGGTGCGAAAATAATTCAACTTCGAGATAAACAAAGTAAAAAGGGAGAACTGCTACTTGTAGCGCAAAAGCTTAGGGACCTCTGTAATCAAGCGGGGATATTATTTATCATAAATGATTACCTCGACCTGGCTATGGCTGTCGGAGCTGATGGACTTCATGTTGGCCAAGAAGACCTACCCTTGTCTGCGATAAGAAGGGAATTGCCCATAAACAAAATAATTGGTTGCTCTGTCACTACACTATCGCAAGCAGTAAAAGCCCAAACTGAAGAAGCAGACTATATTGCTGTAGGGTCTATATTTCCCACAACAACGAAAAGAGAAGCCACTGTGGTGGGAGTTGATACGCTCAAAGAAATTAAGCGAATAGTATCTACTCCTTTAGTAGCCATTGGAGGTATTAACTATAATAATGTTGATAAAGTAGTAGCTGCTGGCGCTGATGCTATAGCTGTAATCAGTGCTGTTTTAGGTGAGAAAGATGTTAAAGGGGCTGTGCAGAAACTGGTCGCAAAAATAGACCTGAGGAAAGAGCAATGTCAAAACAAGTAGAAGATTTGGAGATTATCGCCGCTAAGCTTCGTCCTTATTTTGCGGCTGAGGATGAGGCGAGAGAGAAAGCCTTGCGGAGTTGCCGTCAGGTTATCCGTTTTAGCGCTAGTGCTATACGTGCCGTGCATCGCCAGGAGCATGATAAGGCAAAGCAACTCCTCGACTCAGCGCACGCATTAGTTCTAGAACTAAACACTGACCTGGTTGAACACGGAAAGCTACTTCACGCAGGTTTCATCCACGACGCTCAAAAGGAGTTCGCTGAGGGATGTATAACCTCGGCTTTGATTGCCGGGGAAAAGTTGCCGAAGCCTGAAACGCTTTGCATAAGCAATGCTGCCTACCTTGATGGTTTGGGTGAATCTGTAGGGGAATTACGGAGATATATATTAGATAGTCTACGGCGAGAGGACTTTTCACGCTGCGAGGATTTGCTTACTGTAATGGATGAAATCTACAGAATTTTAATAACCATGGACTTCCCTGAGTTGCTTGCTCATGGCTTAAGACGAACCACCGACACTATACGAGCCATTATAGAAAGAACTCGGGGAGATTTAACAGTATCTTTGAGGCAAAAAAATCTGGAAAGGAAACTTGACAACCTCGACTAATCTTTTCCAGTGGACTACTTCTCTTTTTTATACTTGTAGAACCCTTCCCCCGTTTTGCGTCCCAGACGGCCGGATTCGACCATCTTTTTCATAATCACAGATGGGGCGAGGCAGGGATCCTTGCTCCTCTTGTACATCGCACAGCTCACCATATAGCCAATGTCCAGACCGTTGAAGTCGGCTAGGGCCAGTGGCCCTATGGGATGCCCCAGCCCCAAGGTCATGCTCTTGTCAATATCCTCTGCGCTGGCTACTCCATTCTCCAACAGATGCACGGCGGCTCCTGTCAAGGCTAACAGCAGGTAATTGAAAATGAACCCGGGAGTGTCCTTGGCGATAAGGATTTCCTTTCCAAGTGAGAGACCGAACTCCTTTACTGTTTCCAGTGTCTCCCTGTTGGTTGTGTCTGACCTAACAATCTCAAGTAGTTTGCTTGGTGGCACTGGAGAGAGAAAATGTGTCCCGATTACTCTATCGGGACGGTTGGTTGCTTCAGCAAGCTCCGTAACAGATAGACAGGATGTGTTGGAACAGAGGATTGTATGTCTGGGACAGCTTCGATCCAGTTCCGTAAAAATACTCTTCTTGAGTTTCATATCCTCTGGGACAGCTTCTATAACTATATCGCAATTATTTAGATCCTCCAGAGTAATGCTTCCCTTGATACGAGATAGAGTCGAGTCCTTATCTTTCTGAGATATCCTGCCCTTCTCCACACCGCGACCTAGGTAGTATTCTATTGTTAACATACCTTTGCTAAGAATCTGTTCGCTGATTTCTACAACCGTCACCTCGTACCCAGACTGAGCACAGACCTGGACAATACCGGCGCCCATGAACCCACAGCCAACTACACCTACTTTATTGACTTCCATAGTAGTAACTCCTTTCGTACTACCAGACTAGGATAACAGTACTCAACAATGACAAGCAAACTAATCGTTTAGGCTCTGTCCCAACCTAATGCTAACTCGACCATCATAATCCCATCTCTGTGGCTACTATTTCTCGATGGAAGTCGGCGTCGCCAAAAGCAAGCTCTGCAGCCTTGGCACGCCTGGTGTAATAATGGAGGTCATGTTCTATGGTAACGCCAATAGCGCCGTGAATTTGATGCGCCAGGGCAAAGACGCGCTGGGAGGCTTCCCCTATCCATGCCTTGGCTATGGCTACTTCTTTGGTGCAGGGAAGTCCTTCACTTAACATCCAGGCTGCCCGATATGTACTGAACCTTGCACCATCAACATCGGTTGCCATATCGGCACAATAGTGTTGTATAGTCTGAAGGCTGCCAATGGGACGATCAAACTGCTTCCTTTCTTTGGCGTAATCCACGGTCATCTCCAATACCCGCTGAATATTGCCGACCATCTCACAACATTTTCCCACCGCTGCCCGCTCTATTATCTTCTGTACTGTGCTCCATCCCTGGTTTAATCGACCCAAAATATTGGCTTCAGGTACTGTCACCCGGTCAAATGTCACTTCGCATAGCTTATCACCAGCGATGGTCTTTAAAATTGTGTGCTTTATCCTGGGATTCTTAGCGTCGGTTAAGAACATAGTGGTTCCATTCTCAGGCTTGGTTTTGGCGACACATAGCAGGTAATCAGCAATATGAGCATCAGTGACAAACAATTTTGTGCCGCTGATTATATAGCTGCTATTATCGTGAACAGCCGCGACCGTGACTGAAGATGCATCGTAATTATCATAGCCTGGTTCGGTGAGCGCTAAGGTAAGGATCTTCTCGCCACGGATTATCTCGGGCAGGTATTCTTGTTTTTGCTCGTTGCTACCAACATCTAAGATGGATAAGCCTCCCAGAACCACTGTCGAGAAAAACGGGCTGGGTAAGCAAGCCCGTCCCATTTCCTCTAATAATACTGCTAGATCGAGGTAACTCATGTCACCGCCACCATATTTCCCGGGGAAGGCCAAGCCTATCCAGCCCAGCTCAGCCATCTGCTGCCAGAGTTCTCTGGAATAGCCAGTCTCGCTCTCTTCCATCTGCTTGATGAATTTTTTCGAGCACTTATCAGCCAGAAAGTCGCGAGCTGTCTTTTTTAACATTTCTTGTTCTTCAGTAAGAGTAAACTTCATAGCTGTCCTCCTGTATCAAGACATTTCAGGAATCCTTATAAACCGCCAGCGAAGGATATTTAGTGGCATTGGATCTTTCAACCGCTCAGGGTGACGGCTTATGAGCCTGGTAATCCCAATCCCCGTACAGCCAGCACATTTTTTAAGATTTCTGTTGTGCCTGCTTGGAGGCTGTAACCTTTGGAACCCAGGTATGAATGTAAAGCCATACCCCGTATAGGGACTAACTTGGAATTTGATTTCAACTGTCCATAGGGCCCCAAGATCTCCATCGCTATGCCAGCCAAGCGTTTTTCAAATTCGGTGGAATAGGCTTTGGACATGGCGGACTCCCAATTAGGAGCTCGTCCTTCTTCCATAATGCATGCCACTCTATAAATAAGCAATCTTCCTACCTCAAATTCGATCTGTAATTGTGCTAACTTATTGCGAATTACAGGCTCCTGAGATAATTTGTTGTCCTTGGTAAACTGTACGATGGCGCCAAAGAGAGGATAATTGCCCATTAGGCGCTCCATGCCGCTCCTCTCGTAATCAAGCTGGTGGAGAAGCTGGTAAAAGCCACGATTCTTCTCCCCCACCAAATACTTCTTATGAACACGGACATTATCAAAGAACACGTCATTCCAGGCTTCGGTGCCGGTGATATCGATCATGGGGATGCGGCTGAGGCCGGGTGATTGTGCATCCACGATAAACTCACTAATGCCCCTATGCTTTGGGGCTTCAGAGTCTGTTCTGACATACACATCGAAGTATTGAGCAAATGAGGCGCAACTAGCCCAGGTTTTTTGACCGTTAATTACATAGTAGTCACCATCTTCTACTGCCTTGGTTTGTAGCGAAGCCAGGTCAGAACCAGCTCCTGGTTCACTCATTCCTAGACCAAAGTAAGCCTCTCCTTTGACAATCCTAGGCAGAAATTCCTTCTTCAAGTCTTCTGAGCCAAACGAGAGAATGGCACCTCCGACCTGACGATCCCCAAACCAGTGGCAGGCTGCCGGGGCGCCATAGCGGAGCGTTTCTTCGGTAAGGATAAGTCTATCTATATGGCTGCGCTCGTGTCCTCCATATTCTTTAGGCCAGGTCAGCCCTATCCAACCTCTCTGCGCCACCCGTTTACTGAATTCAGGGTCGAAGCCTTGTATCCAGGCATCACAGGTGGGTTTCCAATACCCTTTCTCAATCTCCTCTTCCAGGAAATTGCGCACTTCCAGTCTAAATTTGTTCTGCTCTTCAGTAAAGCTGAAATCCACTATCTTGCTCCTTTCTCAGAGATTAATATTGGAATATTTCCTCCACGGTCTTGCCACGCATTTATCTTCCAGAAAATCGAGTGCACTGTTTATGACCTTTCTGGTATCGGAGGGGTCTATTACATCATCAACATAGCCTCTCTCTGCAGCCCGGTAAGGGTTTTCGTACATTTCTGAGAATTCCTTAATCCTTTGTGCTCGTACTTCATCAGGCTTATCTGACTCTCTTATCTCTCTGGCGAAGATAACGCTGGCAGCGGTTTCAGCGCCGACAATGGTAACCTGGGCTGTAGGCCATGCAAAGACAAAATCAGCCCCAATAGCTTTATCCAGCATGCCATAATGAGCGCCAGCATAGGATTTTCTAAGTATGATTGCAATCAATGGCACAGTGGCATCAGCCCAGGCAAAAAGTAGCTTGGCGCCATGGCGCAGAATTCCACCCCAATCTTGCTGAGAACCTATCAGATACCCCGGAGAATCATGAAGGGTGATCAAGGGAATATTGAACAGGTCGCAAAACCTAACAAACCTGGCCCCTTTGTCGGCAGCATCAATATCTATGCAACCAGCCATCCACTTCGGTTGGGTAGCTACTATTCCCACAGTACGGCCGTTAAATCGGGCAAAACCTGTAATCATATTCTTGGCGTGAAGTCCCATAGTTTCAAAGAAATAACCCTGGTCAACTATTTTTCTGATAACTTCGTACATATCGAAAGGTTCGTATGGATGTTCTGGTAACAGGCTAAGCAAATCCTCTTTCCTTTCAGGGACATCGTCCGTTCGGATACGAGGTGGTTTCTCTTTATTGTTAGAAGGCAATAATGACAAGAGTTCCTTGCATTTATCCAGACAATCCGCGTCGTCTTCTGCTACGATGTGTGTTTGCCCTGATTTAATGGCGTGAGCTCTATAGCCGGAAAGTTCCTCTAGGTTGATTTCCTCCCCAGTTTGCGTTTTGACAAAAGCAGGACCAGCAATGCCCATGAATCCTGTGTGCTTTGTCTGAATTAGGAAATCCTGCATTACGGGATGATATGCCTGTCCTCCTAAACAAGGGCCCATAAGCAGAGCTATTTGGGGTATTATGCCGGATGCAAGTATTTGAGCCCTAAACAACCATCCGTAGCTCTCTAATGTATCGATCCCCTCCTGCAATCGAGCGCCTCCGGAGTCATTCATGCCCACAAATGGCCATCCGCTGTCCTTGGCGAAATCTACAGCGCGAACGAATTTCTTGCCATGATATTCGCCGAAGGTCCCCGCCATTGCAGTAAAATCCTCGGCAGCAACAACAACATACCGGCCATTAACTTTACCAAAGCCGGTGATCACTCCTTCAGCGGGCACTTCCCTTCTATCCATGCCAAAGGCAGTCGTCCTATGCGTAATGAATAGTCCTATTTCTGTAAAGGTTCCGGGGTCGAAGAAATAGTCTATCCTCTCTCGAGCCGACATCTGCCCTTTACTATGGCGAGCTTCAATCGCCTTGAGTCCTCCCATTTGCAGGATGTGTTCTTGCTTTCTCTTCAGTTCTTCCAGTTTATTTAGACTTTTACCAGATTCACCAGCCATAACCTAAACCCCCTTTATGACCATAATTCAGAGATCTTTTTATAATTCCTATCACTTTCAAAGAGAGGTGTCGAGTGAAAGCGATCGTTTATTGCCTAACCCTGTTATCATATGGCATAATTGCCAGCTTTTCAATGCTCGGCTCAGGACTAAGAATAGGAAGGCGCACTCTCTATGAATACTGCCGTAATAATAGCAATCCATTAAACGTGTCGCAAGGCTTTCATCAATCTTCTGTATGATCCTCGTGTAGCTCCAACAGGTTCATCTGTAACTCTAAAATAAAGCTCATTTTTTACGCGAAGACTTTGATATTTTCTTAGCACTCCTTATTTTGATGCTATAACCACTTCTGGTGCTAATTGCAGAGCTTGAATTAGAGCCTTGGCTTTGTCCAACGTTTCTTTATATTCAGCTTCCGAATCAGAATCATAAATAATGCCACCCCCTACTTGAAAATAAGCTCTGCCTTCTTTGACTATAAAAGTGCGGATAACGATGTTGATATCCAGATCCCCGTTGAAACTTAGATAACCTATGGAGCCCGTATAGACGCTCCTCTTGGTCGGTTCCAGTTCATCGATAATCTCCATAGCTCTCACCTTAGGAGCGCCAGTAATAGAGCCACCAGGGAAAGTAGCCTTGAGCAGGTCGATATCGCTCTTGCCTCGACGCAACCTGCCTACAATAGTGGACGTGAGATGAAATACGGTGGGAAATGTCTCCAGGATAGCTAACTCGGTAACTTTTATCGTGCCATAACGACAAACCCGCCCTAAATCATTCCTTTCTAAATCAACAATCATCACATTCTCTGCGCGGTCTTTACTACTGCGGGTCAACTCTTGAGCCAGGCTTTGGTCTTCACCAGAATCTTTGCCTCGCGGCCTCGTGCCCTTTACTGGTCGCGTTTCTACCAAGTCACCCTGAACTTTAAGGAACCTTTCCGGAGAGGCACTGACTATGGCTACTCCGTCGAAATTAAGATAACTAGCAAAAGGGGCGGGATTAACTCTCCTTAGTATTTTATGAAGTTCATAGGGTGGAATTTCCAGATCAGCTTGAAATCTTTGAGAGAGGTTGACTTGAAAAACATCGCCAGCAGCGATATATTCCCGCACCTTGTTTACAGCTTTAATGTATTCCTTTGGAGTAAAATTAGACATAAGTGTGATTTCTTTGTTTTGTGCAGGGCTTCGGCTGAATACGATTGCGGGAGGATTAGAATAAAACCAAGTCTTCAATTCTTCTAGTCTCATCCTGGCCCGCTGTAACCTTCGCCCTTCGTCTAGCTCGGGAAAACCTGTAGTAACAAGGTAAGCCCTACCCTCCAGGTGGTCAAACACAAAGATAGCATCGTAGAAAGCCAAGTAACACTCAGGGAGACAAAAGTCATCTATAGCTGTAGATGGTAGACGTTCGATGAAGTGGCACAGGTCATAGCCAAAATAGCCGACCGCTCCACCGACGAAAGGTACAGGTACCGGGCAGTATTCTAACTTATATACCTCAAGTAACTTACCTATAGTATCGAACGGATTACCATGCTGTACTTTATGCTCTTGTCCGCGAATAAGAGTAATTTCCGAACCTCGACTGTGCATAACCAGAAAAGGCTCGCTGCCCAAAAAGGAATATCGCCCCAATCTTTGAGCGTCCATCCCGCTATCCAGAAAAAAGCTGTGGGGTCTGTCCTTGATTAACTCAAAAAGCTCAATAGCGGTCAAAGAGGTACTGACTTCTTCTATTAATGGATAGCGATTTTTAGTCACTCTATGAGTAATACCTATAAAGTCTCTAACACTTTCTTGGTAGTGAGGCCAACTTCAGCTGGATTGGGGGAGATAATAGCACCAGCCCGTGATAGTGCCTTTATCTTCTCCGAAGCTTTACCACCACTGCCGGTAATAATAGCTCCAGCGTGTCCCATTCTTTTTCCCGGTGGGGCAGTACTACCAGCGATAAAAACGACCACAGGTTTAGACATCTTGTTGATAAATTTAGCAGCTTCTTGCTCCATAATGCCACCAATTTCACCAATAAGAACCACAGCCTTGGTATCCGGGTCCTCTTCAAATAATTCTAAGATATTGACAAAAGTGCTACCAGGTAGCGCATCACCGCCAATACCGACACATGTGGATTGCCCCATTCCCAGGCTGGTGAGCTGAGATACGACATCATAAGTCAGGGTGCCACTACGGGAGATTACCCCCACATGGCCAGGAAAATGAATTTCCCCTACCATAATCCCAGCCTTACATTTACCTGGGGACATGACTCCCGGACAATTAGGACCTATGAGACGGGTTGATTTACCTTTGAGATAGCGATGCACTTTCACCATATCTAATACCGGTATACCCTCGGTTATACACACAACTAAGGGCATGCCAGCGCTAATCGCCTCCAGGATGCCATCTGCGGCAAAGGCGGGGGGCACAAACATGAGACTGGCATTAGATCCGGTTTCCGCCATTGCTTTCTCTACAGTATTGAAAACGGGTACCCCTAAGTGCTGACTGCCCCCTTTGCCGGGTGTAACTCCGGCCACTACTTTGGTGCCATATTCTATACAGCGTTGAGTATGAAAGCTACCTTCGCTGCCAGTGATGCCCTGAACTAAAAGCTTGGTATTTTCATCAACGAGGATGCTCATTCTGTTACTCCTTTTGCTGCTTTGACTACCTTGTTAGCGACATCATAGAAATCTTTAGCCTGGATGAAACTTATCCCTGACTCGGCCAGGATACGTTGACCTTCTTCCAAATTCGTTCCTGCCAGTCTAATGACTACAGGGAAAGGAATATTCATTTGTTGATACGCTTCAACTATCCCTTTGGCGATTACATCTACCCTGGCCATACCTCCAAATATATTCACCAGGACGGCCTTAATTCTGGGGTCAGCAATAAACATCTTGAACGAGTTAACCACCCTATCAGTGTTATTAAAAGTGCCGATGTCCAGGAAATTTGCTGCTCTACCGCCACAATATTGAATAAGGTCGTTGACTGCCATCGCTAACCCGGCGCCATTGACCATGCAGCCGATATCGCCATCCATCTTGACATAATTGTTAATTCCCCAGTCACGAGCCTGGATTTCCAAAGGCTCCTCCTGCTCTTTATCTTGAAGTTCCAGGATATCTTTGTGTCGGTACAGGGCATTGTCGTCAAAATTTAATTTTGCGTCCAGAGCCAGCAGCTTTTCGTCAGCTGTAACAACCAGAGGGTTTATCTCTGCCAAGGAGCAATCCTTGTCTATAAACACCTTATAAAGGTTGGTCATCAACCGTGTGGCCTCGCCTATCTTGCCTCCGTCTAAATTCATCTCATAAGCCAGTTTACGACCCTGGAACGGTTGAAAGCCAATGGCAGGGTCGCTGTAGCTCTTGAATATTTTCTCGGGGGCTGACTTAGCCACCTCTTCGATTTCCATGCCTCCGGCTTCACTGGACATCATCATTGGCAGGCGGCTTGTCCCATCGACGAGGATGCTGAGGTAGAGCTCCCGTGCCACGTCGCTTGCCTCTTCCACTAGGACTTTACTCACTGGCACTCCTTCCGGTCCCGTCTGATGAGTTACCAGTCTGGTTCCAATCAATTGACTGGCTGCCTTCTCCGCCTCTTTTGGGCTGTTAACCGTCTTTATGCCACCCGCCTTACCTCTCCCCCCGGCATAGACCTGGGCTTTGATTACCACCTTGCAGCCGATCTCGGCAGCTATCTCTCCGGCCTCAGCTGCGGTGGAGGCGACCTTTCCTCTGGGAACAGGAATACCATACTGGGCTATAAGTGCCTTGGCCTGGTACTCGTGGATTTTCACAGTATCTCCTTTCTATTTCAAGCTATATTCTTGTCAGATTCTATTTGTCCTGCGTGATGTTTTATAGGATTTAGGCAAAACCGGCGATTTCAAGTCATTGTTTCATATATTTCTACTATCATAAGCCCAATGTAGAACCGCCTGTCTTTGTTTCTTACGGCAGTCCAAATCACCACTATAACAATTATTCTGTATTTGAGCGATATGTCTTTTTATGGCTTTCCACCTCTTAATTTGTCGTTCATCATCTTCATGCCTGCGCCCCATGTAATATCGACAATACCACTGAAACCAACCGCGAGGATCATCAGGATTTATCCACCCCTTTTTTCTCCAAACGGACAAAGGCTGGCTGGCGTTAACACCGAAAAAATTCAATTTTGGGTCGTGTTTTTCCGAACACAGTTTTGCTCTTGTAAACCAGCTTCCGGGGAATTCTTCTCTGCAATCAGTCATGTATTTGCCACCGAAAATGCCAAGCTCAAGCATTTCCCTTGGTGTCAGTTCTGGTTTAAATTCAACATTAAAATTTCTTCCGGCCGGCTCTGTCAATTCATACTGATAGTTACTCTGCATTTTGTCATTAACTATTACTATTAATGCTTTTTTCATATTATCAATCCATAAACCTGTAATCCAAGGATACAAAAGGCGATTTAACTATAGCTATACATCTAACTATTCAGCAAAGTGCGAGTCAAACTTTTTTCCTCAGTTGGCGGAGGGGGTGGGATTCGAACCCACGTTCGCCAAAAAGGCGAAAACGGTTTTCAAGACCGCCACCATAAACCACTCGGTCACCCCTCCTA
>JBFEMR010000004.1:0-22528 GCA_041551495.1 Dehalococcoidia bacterium | reverse complement strand
CTCGGAGTACGTTACTCTGCAAAAAGCGGGGCGTAATTTCAAAGCCTTATGCCCTTTCCACAGTGAGAAACATGCTTCCTTTTTCGTATTTCCTGAGCAACAAACCTGGCATTGCTTTGGTGCCTGTGGAACCGGTGGTGATATCTTCTCTTTTATCATGAAGAAGGAAGGGGTTGATTTTGGCCAGGCTCTTCGTCTTTTAGCTGAAAGGGGAGGCATAACATTAAGCCCTCGTGAGGTGTCAAGTAAACTTGAGGACGAAAAGAAGGAGAAATTATTCCAGATTAATGAGGCCGCTGCGCAATACTATCACCATTTACTTTTGAATACTAAGGCTGGGGAGGGAACCAGGAACTATCTGGCAAGAAGAAAAGTCGCACCCGAGATTATCAAAGATTTCCGTCTCGGTTTCAGTCCTGATACCTGGGAAACGCTTAAGAATTATTTGCTGGATAAGGCTTACACAAAAAAGGAACTAGCAGAAGTTGGCCTAATAATCGAAAAAGAAGAAGGAGTCAGTTACGATCGATTTCGCAATCGGCTGATGTTTCCCATATGCGATATCCAGGGTCGGGTCACCGGTTTCGGAGCAAGAGTTTTGGATAACTCCCTGCCTAAATATATTAACTCTCCCCAGACGGCAATTTACGACAAGAGCAGTATCCTGTACGGCGTTGATAAGGCTAAGGCTGCCATCAGAAAGAAAAACCTGGCAATAATTGTGGAAGGCTACATGGATGTCCTGACTGCTCACCAACACGGCTGGCAAAATGTGGTCGGCTCGATGGGGACATCTTTAACGGAAAATCAGGTGGGAGGCATTAAAAGATTAACCAATAACATAACTCTGGCACTGGATGCCGATCTTGCCGGAGAGGAAGCTACTTTGCGGGGTGAAGCGATATTGGCTTATTCCAACGCTGAAGCCAATGTTATTCTATTACCTCCGGGCAAGGACCCCGACGAAGTAATAAGAGAGGGCCCAGCCCTCTGGGAGAAGCTAGTGGAACAAGCTATACCTATTCTGGACTTTGCCTTTCAATCTGTTATACGCAAAATTGATGTTAATAAAGCCAAGGACAAATCCCTGGCTGTACAAAAACTCCTGCCCACAATTTATAAGATAAAGGATCCTCAACAAAAATTCCATTATGTGGAGAAACTGGCTCGTGCACTAAAAATTAAAACAGCGGACTTAGAAGTTGCTCTGCAAAAACTAAAGACCGCCAAGAAAAGGCTGCAATCTAGCGAAGAAACGGAACAATCTCGCCTTGCCCGCCAGCTTGTATCCAGCCCTGTTGAAGAACGCTGCCTGGCGCTTCTCCTTCGATACCCGGAGCTTCGTCCTTTAACTGGAGAGCTATTACCGGAACACTTCGAGTCCACAGAAAATCGGGAGGTCTTTGTCAAATGGCAACATTCTTCTGATCTCTCGGACCTCGAAAATAAACTTGACACTAGTCTAGTAGAACATTTATACTATTTGGTTGATTTAGTTAATGAAAATTTCCCGCCGGCAATACGGGAAAACGAGCGAACACGACACTTGGATTTAGACAATTGTATTCTCCGTCTCCAGGAAAAGTTATCCCGAAAATCAGAAACTCAGAAAGAGGCTATGCTTGAGATTGAGCGAGAAAAGGGTGGTATAAACTCAGAGTTGTCCAAACTAGAGGAGCAAGGAATCAAATCCGGACAACAACTTCAAGACATCTTTGTTAAAAAAGGAAAAAAACCATGGGTTCAATAAAGGAAGAAAATATCCGTATGGATAATGATGAGGAAGAAGCTGAAGGCTTACTTAGCGACGATTCCGGGGATGAGGACGACAGCACGTCAGACGAGGAAGTTGAAGGAAAAGAAGAAGGTGAAGAACTAGCCGCTGAAGGAACGGCAGAAATTAAGCCTCCGGTACCAATAGGGGAATATGAAGTAATTGATGACTCAGCTCGCATGTATCTTCAAGAAATCGGCAGAGTGCCACTCCTTAATGTTCGTGAAGAAAAGTCACTATGCCGGAAGATAGAATTGGGCAGAAGCCTGGAACGCGTTGAAGAAAACCACTTCAGGAAATACAAGAAATTCCCGTCACTAGTTGACATAGTAATTCACCTAATTTCTCAGTTATCCAAGACACATCAGGTTGCTCAGATTGTCGAAGAACATGTCGGTATTGATCCATCCAGCAATGTAGTAGAAACGATCAGGAATCCCGAGTTCCGCTCCGCTATTGATGATGTTATAGATCCGTCGTTAACAGCGTCAACAGCTCAAGGGATAGACAAAGGAACTACAACGGCAGAGGAAGCCATAGTTAACTTGTCTGTAAACAGTCAACTTCTACCTCCGCAATTACTGGACCTCTTAGCTAGAGATAAAATCTCGTGGCAAAGGATGAAGTCTCTACTCATCGATGATAATTTCTTATCCGAAATCGATGTTCATAGCAGTGAGTTTAAAGCCTACTTTGAACAGATACAGGCAGAAGCAAGAGCAGCAGAAAGACATCTTACTGAAGCCAATCTACGGCTGGTGGTGAGCATAGCCAAGAAATATATCGGTCATGGCATGCCTCTCCTTGAACTTATCCAGGAAGGGAATATTGGACTTATCCGAGCCGTGGACAAGTTTCAATATAGAAAGGGCTACAAGTTCAGCACCTATGCCACCTGGTGGATCAGGCAAGGTATCACCAGATCTATAGCTGACCAATCCCGTGCTATCCGCATTCCAGTACATATGGTAGAAACAATTAACAAGCTTTTGCGTACGATGCGACAGTTAGTTCAAGAACTTGGACGTGAACCGAGTTATGAAGAAATTGGCAGCCGTCTAAATATGTCGTCGGAAAGAGTAGAAGAGGTCATGGCTTTATTTTTCCGTGAACCGATATCGCTGGATATGCCTATTGGTGAGGATGAAGATAGTCGATTAGGAGACCTTGTTGAAGACCATGCGAGTTTAGCACCAACTGAAGCCACTTCACAGCAGCTACTAAAAGAACAAATAGATAAAGTACTCGGTGAACTTACCGAGCGCGAAAAAAAGGTGTTACAGCTGAGATTTGGCCTTAAAGACGGACATGCCAGAACACTGGAAGAGGTGGGGCGAGAGTTCAATGTGACTCGAGAAAGAATACGACAGATTGAAGGTAAGGCTCTCCGCAAGTTACGTCATCCCATCCGCAGTCGAAAGCTAAAAGGGTATCTAGACTAATTTCACCTGAAGGGAATGTCCAGCATATTGCCCATCTTCTTAGGTAACTTACCTCTCGTTAGTGATTTAGTCAACTTCTGCATGTCACGAAACTGATTAAGAAGTTGATTGACGTCTTGGGATGTGGTGCCACTTCCTCGTGCAATACGACTTCGCCGTCTGCCATCAATAATGGCCGGATTATTTCTTTCCTCAAAAGTCATGGACAGGATAATAGCCTCTATCTTCTTTAGCCGTTTCTCACTCTCATCATCTGTCAAGTGGGAAGCGACTTTGGAGAAACCCGGTACCATGTCTACCAGTTTACCCAAAGAGCCCATCTTACTAATTTGGCGCATTTGATCGAGGAGGTCCTCGAGGTTAAAATCCCCGGTGCGCATTTTCCTTTCTAGATTCTTCGTCTGTTGCTGATCAAAGGCCGTCTCAGCTCGCTCGATGAACGTTAGCATATCTCCCATACCCAAAATGCGGGATGCTAAACGGTCCGGGTGAAATATTTCAAGCGCATCCATTTTCTCACCCGTACCCAGGTATTTTATGGGCACTCCGGTAACGAATCTAATAGATAGGGCGGCGCCACCTCGGGCATCTCCATCCATCTTGGTAAGGATGAGTCCCGTTAGGCTGATTCGGTCGTGGAATTCTTTAGCTACTCTCACAGCATCCTGACCGATCATGGCATCTACTGTAAGCAGTACTTCTGAAGGCTGTACCAGTGATCTGATATCAGCTAATTCCTTCATCATGGCCTCGTCGACATGCAGGCGTCCCTGCGTGTCTACTATGACCCAGCTTGCCCCACTTTCTTTAGCTTGCTTCAGGGCACGCTGACAGATTGTTGTTGACGCTACTTTGGCATCCTCACTATATACCGGTATATCGTGTTGCTTACCCAGCAATTTGAGCTGCTCAATAGCAGCAGGTCGGCGCGTATCGGCAGCTACTAGTAAAGGACGCTGTCCCAAATGTTTTAATTGAGCAGCTAACTTTACAGCCGTAGTAGTTTTACCGGAGCCCTGTAATCCTACAAGCAGAATGACCGCGGGTAAGTCAATAACCGAAGCCAAACGGCTGGGCTCTCCACCTAAGATAGTAATTAATTCTTGGTTAACAATTTTAACAATCTGCTGGGCTGGTGTCAGGCTTTGCAATACCTCGGACACAAGGGCACGCTCTCGCACCCTCGACAAGAATTCCTTGACTACTTTGAAATTTACATCTGCTTCAAGAAGCGCCAGCCGTACCTGGCGCAGAGCGTCGTCGATGTCCCCTTCGCTTAGCTTGCCTTTTCTGCCAAGTTTATTAAATACAGCGGTCAGCTTCTGAGTCAGAACCTCAAGCATGATAACCCCTAAATATTTTATTCTTAGCCAAATCTGATAGTCAACTTTTTCTACGATGTATGAGATTTTGAATATAGAAACCAAGAATCCTATTGCACTTAAGCGGGAATCGGCATACTATATATTCCAAATGGAATATCTTTGGGCACCATGGCGAATAGAATATATACAGAGAACCCAGGATAGCGGCTGTGTCTTGTGCCAGAAACCCCAAGAAAACAACGATGAGGCGAATTTTATACTTTACCGTGGGGAACACAATTTTATAATCCTTAATGCCTTTCCCTATAATCCCGGACATTTAATGGTCGCCCCCTATAGGCATATAGCGAATTTACAAGATTTGGGAGATGAAGAAGCGAATGAGCTTTTTGATATAATCAAGAAAGGGTTGGAACTTATAAAAGAGGCAATGGAGCCGATGGGTTTCAATATAGGCTTAAATTTGGGCAAAGTAGCCGGAGCCGGAATAGCAGAGCACATCCATACTCATATAGTCCCCAGGTGGCAAGGGGACACCAACTTCATGCCGGTGTTGTCTGATACCAAAGTCTTATCTGACGCATTAATTTCTACATATAGAAAGCTGAAAGCAAAGTTATAAAAATAGTAGCCCAATTTATCGGGAAAGCTTAGAATCTGTCCTTACAGTCAAGGCAATTTCACCGCATATATCAGGTGTCATGGTTTTTCAGAAATACTTTTATATGTTTATGCTATGGATTTTCTATTGATTAGAAGAGTAGCTTCCCAGCCTTGTGCCAAGGTGAAATATATTAGCAGAATCTCCAGAATCTGAACAGGATTTAAGTAGCTGGGGGATTGAAAGTAGTCCGACTTCAGGTAGCTTGAGGATAGGAGCCAAGTATCTTGACGAAGGCAGCCTCCCTCTGTAACTCCTTTACAGCTTCTTGATAAACCTTGCTATCTAAGTGACCTTCGAAATCAGCGTAGAAAACATACTCCCATGGCTCTCTCCTGCTCGGTCTTGACTCCAGTTTTGTTAAATTTATATTCCTAGTAGCAAATATACCCAAAATACTGTATAAAGAACCAGGCTTATGTTCAGTAGCAAACACGAGAGAAGTCTTGTTTTTTTGCGCAGGTTTGGCTGTCTGTTTTGAAATAGCCGCGAATTTAGTGTAATTATTGATACTCGTCTCAATTTCCGGTGCCAGAATCTCCAGTCCGTAGATATCGGCAGCTCTTTTGCTAGCTATGGCAGCACAGTTTGTCAGTCTTTTCTCTTTTATCATTTTGGCACTGCCAGCTGTATCATAGCTAGACATAACTTCAACATTCAGGTTGCTTAAGAATTCGGCACATTGCGCTATAGCTTGGGGATGAGAATAAATCGTCGTTATATCCGCTAACTTTTTTCCTGGCAAAGCCATCAGGCAGTGGCTTACTCTGAGAATAACTTCAGCAAATATATTAGGAGGATACGCCAATAATAGATCATAGGTCTCGTTGATACTGCCGGCTTGAGAGTTCTCCACGGGGACTACCCCAAATGCAACCTTGTCATGCGACACAAGTTCAAAAACTTCTTTCAACCCAGCACACGGCAAATAATCAATATCTGGACCAAAAAGCTTTGCCGCGGCGTCCTCGCTGAAAGCTCCTCTCTCTCCTTGAAAAGCAACCTTGACCATAGACCCGTGGCAAAGTATAGCTCAAACCTCCTTTGAACTTCTACTCTAGCCTGGTTAACCTTTCCAAAAGCGAGGAGAAAGTATCATAATGGCGGTAAACAATTCTAACCGTCCTAACCACATGCAGATAGTCAAGATGACCTTAATTGGTTCCGTAAGGCTGGCATAATTTGAAATAGGCCCCACTCCACCTAAACCAGGCCCGACATTACCCAGAGTAGCAGCCACTGCTGAAATTGATGTTTCTAGATTAAGCCCTAGGAAAACAAGTACTATCGAAGCTGCAACAGCAACAAGAATATAGAGGAATATGAAAGAGATTATATCCCGGATTATTCCTTCCTGAAGCGGTTTCCCGTTAAGTTTAATTGGAATTACAGCTTTCGGGGAAATGGCTCTCCTCATCATTACCGTTGTATGTTTTATCAGGGTTAGAAATCTCACTACTTTTATTGCCCCGCCAGTGGAGCCACCACAGGCTCCAATAAACATCAAGGCTAGAAGCACTATTCTGGCGCCAGAGTGCCATGAGCCAAAATTATCTGTCACAAAGCCTGTCGTGGTCATGATTGAGATTGCCTGAAACATTTCCTTCCGAAACGACGTAAAGTTTTGCGAAAGTATTAATAGAAAGATAGCAACCCCCAGAATAATAGCGTAAAGCCTGAATTCCTCGTTTTTAATTGCTCTCCAATTTCCGCGTAGAACCTGATAGTGAGTTATGAAGTTCATACCCGCCAGGAACATGAAGACCATGATTATGTATTCCGCCAGGGGATTATTGTAGGCTGCGATGCTTGCTGTAGTGGGTGTAAATCCGCCAGTAGGCATAGTTGCGAAGGTTATGCAAACCGAGTCGAAGAGCGCAAGCCTGGCCCAAAAATGAAGGAGCACTATCTGAGCGGCAGTAAAACCCACATAAATTATCCAGAGAAGCCTTGCTGTAGTACTGAATCTGGGACGCAGCCTTTCGGGTAACGGTCCGGGAAACTCTCGGTCAAAGAGCTGAGAACCTCCTACCCCCAGCCGGGGTAGGATAGAAATGAAGAGAAGAATCACTCCCATACCCCCCAGCCATTGAGTAAGGCTACGCCATAGGAGAGCACTCTTAGGTAATTCTTCTACCACCTTTAGTATGGTCGCCCCGGTGGTAGTGAAGCCCGACATGGCCTCGAAAAAGGCATCGACAAAACCTAACCCCAAAAAGAGATAAGGTAGTGCCCCAAATAGGGGAATTAGAAGCCAGGTAAAAGACACTATGGTGAAACCATCACTACGCTCTATTACCTTGTTGGTCCTGAACCCAAATTCGAGGAGTAGCCCGATAGTTATAGTGATTAATAGTGAATATAAAAAAATCCGCCAATCCTCGCCATAGTATAGAGCGGTTACAAGCGGGACTATATAGGCTAAGGCGAAGTATTTTAAGAATGAGCCAATGATGTGTAGGGTTAATGTTACCCTTTGGCGAACCATTTGTTCATGAATTCGGTCCCCTTTTTGGCAGATTCCCGGATCACGATGAGAGTCAGCCAATCTTTGGGCTTTATCTCAGTATTACTCAGCAAATACCTTCCCCCTCTCTGCACTACGAGGACCCTTATCCCATTTGGGGTTCCCAGTTCAGAAACCCATTTTCCGACACATTTCATATCTTCATCAACCTCTATTTCGAATATCTCTGCGTTTTCGAGAGATAAGAGGTCTTTCACATAAGGATGTGCAATCATGCGGTAGATGTGCTTGGCTGCTACTATGTCTGGGTTAACCTGTAAACTAATCCCAGCCTGCTTGAAGGTTTCAGTATGTTCTTCATCGTCTACGATAGAAATCACTGTCTTTGTCCCAATCTCCTTGGCTATCATGCAGAGCATTAAATTCTCTGAGTCATCGCCAGCCGCAGCCACAAAGGCATGGGCACTCTTGACTCTCGCTTCTTCGAGAGTGGATTTCTGGCTAGCATCTCCTGTAATCACCATGATGTCCGAACCCTCTGCTATTTCAGCGCATTTCGCAGAATCCCGCTCTATAACTACTACTTCGTTCCCTTCTTGAACAAGGAGTCCCGCCAGATTCTTACCTATATCGCTTAAACCTGCTATGACGACATACATTATCCTATCTTCAATACTGAACTAACTTTATTATTCTTTCAATGAATCAATGAAACGATGATGGAAAAGGAGTTCCAGATCAAGGAACAAATAAACTTGACGATCGATTTAGAATGCTAGGCACTCTCCATTCATATTGCTTCTCTATCTTACTATTAAGCATCGAGCGATTTTAACCCCCCCCCACCATGATTGTCAAGTACCGAGTTTATATAGTAGCGATTCCGTTTTTTAATTCTTTTAGCCAGGTCAATGATTTAAGCTCTCTCTGCAAAATATATCTTATATATTCGTGTAATATCTGGGCTAGTTCTGCAGATAATTCAGGTTTTATTTTAACTCTCCTTGCAGTGACATAGTCACAGCTTTGCCATAAACGGAGAACCTTTAAAGCTCCCACCGAAAAAGGAATGGATGGGTTGAATGAAATTGCGGCAATTTGCTCGTGGCGGTTATTCTCTTCAGAATTGCAATTGGGACAAACGAGTCCCCCCCTGCTAGGACTGAAAAAATTGACTACTGGCTTAAGCGGTGAATCACAGCTAACACATCGGCGCAACTGGGGACGGTAACCAAGATGATGAAGAAGATGTAGCTCAAAATAGCGAAGTAGAGCTTCGTTGCTACCCGGATCGCTCAACTGTGTCAATATATCAAGTAATAAATCAAACAAAGGGCGATTCTCACCACCCTCAACAGTAAATGAATCAATAAGCTCTAATATATAAAGGCCACAAGCCATACGCCATAAATCACTCTTTAAATCCAGGAAACCATTTATTGTTTGACTTTGGGTGATAATATCCAGATTACGGCCCCTGGCTAGTAACATCAGACTATACGTCAACGGTTCTACATTGCCACCTAATTTACTCTTGGGACGGCAAGCTCCCTTAGCTACTGCCTTTAACTTGCCAAACTCCGGGGTATAAATTGTGACAATCTTGTCGTATTCACCCAGCTTAGATTGTTTTAAGATGATACCTCGTGTTTGATAATTCCGAGATGTACTCACGTTAAGTTTCCGAGAATTAAATGTTAAATCCTAAGGAAATCCGAATTAGCCCTAAAATTGGAAGCATTTATTTCCAAGCATAGGATTGCTGTTATTTTTCTTCAGATATTATACTATTGACACTCCGTCAATGATAATCAAGAGCAGTTACCCTAGCCTTGGACTAGAACTTTTTTGAGTGTTTCTCAGAGTGGTTTAACACTAAATTGATAGCATTAGCGGCGGTGGCAAAAGAGTAATATACAGGTAACCCGGACACTATACTGTTACAAATAGCAGCCAGAATGGCTTTGGCCTCTTCTGGTATAATGCTGGGTTCAATCACCATGACCACTGGCTTGGGTAACTGTCCTTGCTTTATGGGAAATCTGCTCATTAACATATAACCTAGCTGGTGATCTGAAATCCGAGATGCCGTAAATTGGCCTGTCCTGATAAACATAACAAAGAAGTCAGCCCCTTCCCACCTCGACAATATAGCGAAGGTTTTGACTACGCCTTCAGTATTCGTCATGGCTTGTGAATAATCTACCGGATTCCGCAAGATATTGCCCGCGATGGGAGTAAACTCCCGTATCTGAGCGATGATCTCCTTGGGGAGGGCAGGAACTTTGAGTCCTCTGCTTTCGAATTCGTCAGCGATTAGGACACTGGCTCCACCTCCAGCACCGAATAATAATACGTTCCTGCCACCAGGAAGCGGCAAGAATAGGAGTGTAACTAACACATCGATCATTTCATCGATGCTGCTTACACTGATGATTCCCAATTGCTTACAGAGGGCATCCCAGGTAGCCCGGCTTCCAGCAAGTGATGCAGTATGACCAGCGACTGCTCGAGCGCCTCCATCAGTAGTTCCTCCCTTAAGCAATACCACTGTCTTTTCTTTAGTTGCCTCTTCCATAACCCTACGGAATCGTTTTCCATCCTTAATTCCCTCGATATAAAGGGCTATTATTTTGGTGTCTGGATCATTAGCCAGATATTCGAGTAAGTCACTTTCATTGATATCGCATGCGTTTCCGTAGCTTATGACCTTGCTAAAACGAACACCTCGCAATGCTGCTTGCCTGACTAGATAGATGGAATTACCGCCGCTTTGACTGATGACTCCTACCGAGCCGCTTTCTCTTGGGAAAGCCGGGCTGAAGGATAGCCGTGATTTGGGGCAATAAATGCCCATACAGTTAGGACCGATAATCCTAATTCCGTTTCTGCGGGCGACCTCCGCCAGTTCAGCTTCAAGCTTTATTCGTGGTTCCTCACCGGTCTCACTAAAGCCGGCTGTACAGAAGTGAATTGCCAGTACTCCCTTTTCGGCACATTCTTCTACAAGTTTGGGTGCAATCTCGGCATTGACCAAGCCGATTACGTAGTCAATGTTGCCAGGGACATCTTTGAGGCTAGTATAGACCTTGCGACCTTCGATTTCTCCTCCCTTGGGGTTAACGAGATAGAGGGGGCGGTCGAATTCAATTTCGTTAAGACCTTCCAGGAAAGTTCGTGTCCAGTGCCAAGTCGTGGCAGTTGTGATACCGACTAGAGCGATCGAATTAGGGTGAAAGAGGAAATCCAGGTTATTTTGAGGCGTATTTTTCACACTACTTACTCAATAATACTTAATTAGCCCGGATGGATGGTGAGGTAGGTTTATGGCAAAAAGGCTGCATGGTTATAATAACCTGCCGCTGTTAAATCTTAATATCAACTCTATTAATGTTGCCATGCCGCTTGATGTTTTGCGAGTGGCGCTACCTAGCAACTTCCGCCGTAGTATAGCAAAGAGTTCATGAGTTGTAAACGTTGTGTTGTCTCTAAGGATTTCTGTTTCTTGAACCGCTTGGTGACTTTTGCAGAAAGTGTATTCAATAAGCTAATTTGATAGGCTAATATAGATATGGTAAATTATCTAGATTTTGAAAAGACCAAATCATTTCATAATGCCTTTGCTACAACTGCATCTGAATCCGATACAGAAATTTCTCAATTCACGTCGCAATTAGGAGGCATGTATTGAAAGGGCATAAACTGCGGGAATTCAACGATATTTTTTACCCGAGAACAGTGGCTGTAATAGGGGCTTCCGACAGCGACGGCTTCTCGCAGGCTCTAATGGGTACAAAACTCAGAGATAGTCTGTTCTTGGTTAATCCTAAATACAAAGAACTCCAAGGTAAGAAATGCTACGCCAGCATACTAGACATAGAATGCGAGATTGAATATGTCGTTATAGCAGTACCAGCATTGCTCGTCCCAAAAGTACTGATTGAGTGTATAGAGAAAGGTGTAAAAGCGGTGCATGTATTTACAGCCGGTTTCAGTGAAACTGGACTAGAAGACAGGAAAGTTTTAGAAGACGAGGTACAGAACATAGCCAGGGGTAAAGTTAGTTTAATCGGTCCCAACTGCATGGGAATATGTTGTCCAAAGTCCGGCCTAGCTTTTGTGCCAGGAATCTTGACCAAGGAAGGCCCGGTCGGAGTCATTTCACAAAGCGGCACCTTTGCCGAGCAATTCTTGTCCATCGGGGAGCTAAGGAATGTAAGGTTCAGCAAAGTTATCAGCTACGGTAATGCTATAGACCTGGACTGTCCCGACTTCTTGGAATATCTAGCGCATGATTCCGAAACCCAGGTTATTGCTTTATATTTGGAGGGTATAAAAAACGGTAATCGTCTCAGAGCAACAATGACTGAAGCGGCAAAATTGAAACCCGTACTGGCACTTAAAGGAGGAGTAACCGACGACGGACGCCGGGCAGCATCTTCTCACACAGGCTCGTTAGCCGGTTCACCAGAAATCTGGAGTTCACTTTTCAAACAGGTTGGGGTGGTCCAAGTGGATGACTTCGACGAACTATTGGATACCAGTTTAGCATTATCCTGTGTTCCCCTTCCTTCCGGAAAAGGAACTGCAATGATTACAAACTCCGGTGGTTTTAGCGTACTTGAAACTGATTTATGTGTAAAAGCAGGACTGGAAGTCCCTCAATTCACGAAGGAAACGCTATCTAAGTTACGCGAAATGGTTCCACTGGCGGGGACAAGCATAAATAATCCCCTTGATGCCTGGCCAATATTTTATAATACGCCCGGAACAACAGGAACACTTGCAGATGCCATTAAAGCCATATCTCATGATAAAAATATTAATTCAATAATTTTGCATTTTGACGAAGTGCGTTACTTGCGTTACGCATTGGGAGAAGCATTTGAAGATTTACTGAATGAGCTTACTAGGATTATGGTTCAGGGGTGTAAGTATGCTCGAGATGAAATGGGAAAGACAATAATGATTTGTGTTTCACTCGATGCTTATTCGGAAGATGAAGAGGATAGAATGTATCACTTGCTGGTCAAGAAGGCCTTTGAACTCGAGCGATTCCCAGTATATCCTGCCCTAGGTGCTGCAATTAAAGCTCTCTCCAACTTGTACAAGTACAAGGCTGAATATCGCAGCTCCTAGGCTCTATCATTACGGTCAATCTTTAACTTTATCGCCTAAAATAGCGGAACCTCGAATTTGCTGAGTCAACAAGCTATGTTAACCTTAGACCAGCAGACTCAGTTACCCCGAAGAGGAGTACTAGTAAACTTTTTATTGTAAAAAAGAATTTCAGGCCAACCCTATTTTCTGGGCAACGATCTCCCTATGGAAATCAGTGCCACCAAAAGCAATATCTGCAGCCTTGCTTCTGCGGTAATAAAAGGGTATGTCGTGTTCATCACTAGTAGCGATACCACCGTGTAGTCTCACTGCCCACTTGGCAGCATCCTTGTAAGCCTCATTGACATACGCTTTTGCCATAGAAGTTTCCTTAGCACAGGGAATACCCTCAGACTCCATCCAAGCTGCCTCATAAACGAGATAACGGCTGGTTTCCATCGCCGTCCACATGTCAGCCATTTTGTGTTGAAGCGCCTGGAAAGCGCCTATTGGTCTTTCATATTGCACTCTTTCTTTGGAATAAGCTACGGTCATTTCTACGCAAGTCTCTATAGCACCTAGGGATTCGGCACACTTAGCAATGGCTCCTTTACGTAACATAATTTCTACAATAGGCCACCCTTCATCCATCTTGCCAATTAGGTTTTTCTTAGGCACGGTGACATTGTTAAAACGTACCTCGCATAGCTTATCTGCGGCTGTTGTAGGAATAACGTCACAGATTATTCCAGGAGTCTTGGAATCGACAATAAAAAGGGTGATTCCCTTCTCAGGTGAAGTGCCAACCTTTGTCCTTGTGATACAAATGATGTGGTTGGCAACATGGGCCATTTCCACAAAGAGCTTGGTGCCGTCTATTACGAATTCGTCTCCTTTTGGTGTTGCCTTAACGGTGATTCCAGATGCGTCGAATACACCTTCACTTTCGAGGAGAGCCGTGGTAAGAATTAGTTCCCCTTGGGCTATTTTGGGAAGTAATTCCTTCTTTTGCTCTTCAGTTCCTGCCTCTAGTATGAGGAAAGCGCTAGTTATAGTAGAAATTAATGGTCCGGGGAGAATATTTCTGCCTATCTCCTCTAGAAGAACGACAAGGTCCTGGAACGTGTAGCCCATACCTCCGTATTCTTCAGGTATGATGAGACCCATCCAACCCAGTTCAGCCATCTTCTTCCAGACTTCTGGTGAGTACCCTTCTTCACTCTGTTCGAGTTTCCTGACTAGTGTTTTGGGACATTCCGTTGTAAGAAAATCTCGTGCCATTTTCTTCAATATTTCTTGTGTTTCAGTATATCTAAGATCCATAACTCCTCCTTATCGAAGCTTGGTTTATCTTATCCTGGGTAGGCCAAGACCGTACCAGGCGATTATATTTCTTTGAATCTCATTTGTTCCCATGGATATGGTGGTTACGAAGTGGTCATGAAACATCTTCTCCCATAGCCCGTTTAAAGGAGCCCATCGAGAAGTCTTGACCTGGCCATAGGGACCTAAAATGTCAGTAGCCAGGAAGGCAAAGCGTTCTCCCAGTTCGCTGAAAGTTATTTTGCCAGCCGCAGCATCCATAAGGGACATTTCATTTCTGTTCTGTAGGTCAGCGACACGATATGCCAGGGCTCGGGCTGCCTGTAAATCGCAGGCTAGCTGAGCCAGTCGATTACGTATAACTGGATCCTTGGCCAGTGGCTGCCCGTGTCGTTTGGTTTTGTTGCAGAATGCCACGAAGTCCTCTAATCCACGGAACATGCTCATGATTTCGTTCATGCCAGACCTCTCGAAACCGGCCAGAAGGTTTACGACAGCCCAGCCTTCGTGTTCCTTACCGACAATATTTTTAGCTGGCACATGAACGTCGTCAAAATAAACCTCGCAATAAGGAGCATGGCCGTCCAGGTATGGAATTGGCCGTATCGTGATTCCCTGCGTCTTCATATCGAGTAGCAGGAATGTCATGTTGTGATGTTTTCGAGCCTCAGGATCTGTCTTGAATACACCAAAGCCCCAGTCGGCTCGGTGAGCCGCTGTGTTCCAGGTTTTTTGGCCATTTATAATGTACTCGTTGCCTTTTTTTATTGCTGTTGTGCTCAGGGAGGCTAAGTCTGAGCCTGCATTGGGTTCGCTCCATAGCTCACACCACATAACCTCTCCCCGGGCAATAGGCGGAAGGAACTCTCGCTTTATCTCTTCACTGGCAACCTGCAGCAAGGTTGGGGCAAGCATTTGTACTCCAAAAATATCTACCCCGGGAATATCGTAGTATCCTCTGGCTTCAGCAAAGAGGACTTTATCCATCATGTCTCCCTTGCCATCATATTCCGGCGGCCAGCCGAGGGCAAGCCAGCCCTTTTTAGCGAATTCTTTGGCACAATGCAGGTGGTACTCCCAGCAATCATCTAGTTCAAAGACAGTCTCCATTGACAAAAGGTTTGCTGGCTTCTTCTTTTCGAGTTCCTTACATGTATCATAGAACTCTTGTTTGAGAATTTTTTGTTCATCCGTAAGAGCAAGATCCATATACACCTCCTTTAGTTTTAAAAATATTATGACAATGCCACTCGATTTTACGCCATATTTTAGATTGTGTGGAAAGACTTGTCAAAGGTCTGTTATGGTAGGTAGCCGGGCGTAATAATTTAAAAACAAGGAGGTTCTTAAACGAGAGCTAGGGGCTAATAAATCACACCACAACTCTGCTGTGATTTGTAGAGATTACATTTGCTGAGGAAAGGAACTACTCTCAGCAATTATAAATCCCTTTTCCGGGTAATTATAGGCTTACCCGAAAAGGCGTCGATAATTCCGTACGCGTAATTGAGGATTAGTTAACTGGGGGATTGGTTGTTATCAATCCCAATTACAATATTTCGAGTCTGACTCGGGTATCCTCTTTGGCGGCTTTTACTCGAAGTAGTGTTCGTAGTGCTTGAGCTACGCGACCTTGCCTCCCGATAACCCTTCCCTTGTCATCGGGAGCAACCTCTAATTTAAATAGTAAGCCTTCGTCACTATTTTCCTCGGTGATCTTGACCTCGTCAGGTGCTGCCACAATGGCTTTAATAATGTATTCTAGCAGGTCTTTCATTTCGCCTCCTTAATAGTTAGTTTTGGCCTGAGGTCGGCTTAACTTCGTCTATGATACCAAGTTTACTGAGTAAGCTGCGCACCGTATCCGTAGGCTGAGCGCCATCTTTTAGCCACTTTAAAGCTTTTTCTCCATCAATGCTGATAGTTGCGGGATCAGTTAAAGGATCATAATGACCGATAATATCAATGAATTTACCATCGCGTGGAGAGCGACTATCGGCTACTACCACTCGGTAGAATGGCCGGTTTCTCCTCCCCATACGACGTAATCTGATTTTAACCATTTAATAACGTGATTATCTCTTAACTGCTAATGTTTGTCAATGGCTTATGGCTTACAGGGCACACTTTATTTGTCCAAAGGCGTAGAAAGAAAAGGATTATATGGTGGTCTGGTAGTTTCGGTAACGATTTTGGGAGAGAATACGTATATGGTTGTTGTTTTGAGCTTTTTTCGCAGCAAGGCTAGTTGTGGCCTATATATCATAATCCTTCTTGCCTCGCATGTGACAGCCATATTGAGCGTTTTTGATACGACCTTCTCCTCTATTTTGCCTTCACATAGTACGGCTGCCTCAGCTTGATTGGCTCCCAGCTCTATAAGCATGGGCAAAGGCAGTGCTTTTCGCTCATCAGTATCCAGCAAGCTTGCCAAGTACTCAAGTTCACTCTTTTTGAATAAGTGGGTGCTACTATCATTACATATCACGTGAGGATATTTCTCTTCTAATAAATCTGATAACCGTCTCTGACTCCGTGGTAACCCGGTGTTAACTACCCGGAGCTCACCCCTCAAGCAATTCTGGAGAATCTTTTCGTGGGGAGATTGCTTCGCTTCATCTTGTAATGGCTCCTGCATTTGTTTATCCTTGAGCAACCAGAACTTTCACACGCTTAAGCCGTGCTTTTTCTTCTCTATCTCTTTCCTCAAACTTCATATTCAGGTAACTTATAGTCGCTTGTAATGCCGGGATTACTATGTATTCTAAAGCATTGGTTATCCTTTTGGTCCTGTTTATTTCCATTGCCAGTAAATCGAAACTTCTCTGGAACTCAGCTAATTCTACAATAGCTCTGAGAGATTCTTCAGATAACTGTGCTGTACGATCCAACCACGAAGAGGTATCAGCCAGACTATACCCTATCGTTGACTTGGCATTTACCATGAGCTCAAAAGATGGAATTCGCACACCTGCAACGTTTCTTGAGCCAGCGGTAGTTTTTAGGTCGGCCTCGGTAGCTATTAGTTCCTTTTCCAGTGCCATGTACCCGTGATACCCGGCGGCAACTGATAGTGCCTTATAAAGTTCAGAGAATTCATCAAGCAGTTTCCTCTTGGCATCCGATGTATCCCTGGCTGTCTGCAAGAATTCCATGGTTAGTATAGATAGTCTGTCCTTAACTATCTTTTGTACTCTTTGGGCGAGGGAAAGCCTGCGTTTTAGTTTCACAAGCTCGATTTTTGTGGGTCTAACTCTGATTAATTCCGGCATTTCCTATGCACCTGATTTTACTTCCGATACTTGGGGAGGTACTTTTTGATTAGGTCCTCTTTAATCAATTTCAAGTCTTCTTCAGGCAGTGCTGAAAATAGCTTCCAGCCTATATCCAAGGTGCCTTCTACCGTTCTTTTCTCCCACTCACCTTGAGCTATGAAGTTTTTCTCGAACTCATCTGCGTTGGTTAGATATATTTTGTCCCTTTCACCCAACGCCTCAGCACCTATAATTGTGGATATCTCCCTTAGGTAACATCCTTCGGCATAAGCAGCATAGGACTGCATGAAGACATTGTTGTGATCCTCTCTGGTCTTGTCCGGCCCGATCCCTTCTTTCATCATTCGGGAAAGAGATAAGAACACATCTATTGGCGGGTATACCCCTTTTCTCTCCAGGTTTCGGGAAAGGACAATCTGTCCCTCGGTTATGTAGCCGGTAAGATCGGGTATAGGGTGTGTTATATCATCGTCAGGCATAGTCAAAATGGGCATTATGGTTACCGAGCCTTCTCTGTCAAGAATCCTACCTGCTCTCTCATACAGTGTAGCAAGGTCGGTATACATGTAGCCGGGATATCCTCTCCGTGACGGTATCTCTTCACGCATGGAAGAAAGTTCACGGAGAGCCTCGCAATAATTTGTCATGTCGGTTAGTACAACCAGCACGTGCATATTTTGTTCCCAGGCCAGATATTCGGCTGCGGTCAAAGCTAGCCTAGGTGTGGATATTCTCTCGATAACGGGGTCCGACGCGGTATTAATGAATGCTACAGTTCTCTCCAGTGCACCTGTTCTCTCGAGGTTCCTCATGAAAAAGGAGGCATCGTCGTAGCTGATACCAATAGCAGCAAAGACCAGGGCGAATCTCTCTTCTTTGCCCTTTACGGTTGCCTGTCTGATTATTTGGGCTACAATTCGGTTATGGGGTAGGCCTGAACCGCTAAAAATGGGCAATTTTTGCCCTCTCACTAATGCATTCAAGCCATCTATAGCTGAGATTCCCGTTTCAATAAACTCTGCTGGAGGCTGGCGTAGGGCGGGGTTTATAGGCTCGCCATTAATATCCAGGTAATCTTCTGGTATCACACGTGGCCCCCCGTCTATCGGTTCTCCCATTCCGTTGAAGATTCTTCCTAGGATGTCAATAGATACCGGCAGCTTTAAGGTTTCACCTTTACACCTTATCTTGCTTCCGATAAGGTCCACTTCACTAACGCCACCAAACACCTCGATTATAGATGCTTTTTCACTGATGTCTATTGCTTGACCACCTCTCACCTCACCATTTCTAAGCTGAACGTTGACCATTTCATTGAATTTTATACCAGGTATACTGTCAGCTATGAGCAAAGACCCCTTAGCTTTATTAATTGCTCTTCCTTCTTTAACGTAAAGTGATGAGAAATCCATAAAAGCCCTCCTTTTCTCAGGAAACTTGTTTGCCAGTTACCAAGCTCTGTTCCATCTCTGACCACAATACCTTGACTCTCTGTTCAAAGACCTCATTGGGTATATCCTTCATCCTGGATATTCTGTAGACCATCGGTGATGAGCGGATACTCTCAATACCTGATCCGGAATTTAACATCTCCTGAGCCAGTTCATAAAACTTCATTATAGTTTTAAGCATGAGCCCGGCTTTAACTGGCGTGCAGTACGTATCAACTTCGTTGTAAGCGCTTTGCTGGAGAAAATCCTCGCGTATCATCCTGGCGATGAGAAGCAACAATTTGTCTGCTTCGGGTAAGGCTTCAGGCCCAACGAGTCTCACAATTTCCTCGAGTTCAGCCTCCTGCTGCAATACTCTTAAAGCACTAGCTCTGGTATCCTCCCAGCCTGGGTCTTGCTCATTCCACCAATCCTTAACTGCGTCTACATATAGGCTGTAGCTAGTTAGCCAGCTTATAGCTGGGAAATGCCTCTTGTTAGCCAGTGCAACTTCTAGGGCATAGAAGGCGTCTATTATCCTGATAGTGTTTTGAGTTACCGGTTCGCTGAAGTCAGCTCCCGGTGGACTTACAGAACCGGCTACCGTTACTGAGCCCTTTCTTTCAGGACTGCCCAGGCATTCAACCATTCCTGCTCTTTCATAGAAACCGGAAAGCCGGGAGCCCATATACGAGGGAAAACCTTCTTCCCCTGGCATTTCCTCCAGTCTTCCGCTCATCTCCCTCATGGCTTCAGCCCATCTCGAGGTTGAATCAGCGACTACCAAAATATCATAACCCATGTCCCGGAAGTATTCAGCCATCGTAATACCAACAAAAATACTTGCTTCCCTGGCTACAACGGGCATATTAGAGGTGTTAGCTAAAAAGATTTCTTTCTCCTGTAACAATCTTCCTGTCTTGGGGTCTTTGAGTTGTCGAAAGCTATAAAGTACATCCGCCATCTCGTTACCCCTTTCGCCGCAACCTACATAGATATTCAGATGTGTCTGAGCCCATCTGGCCAACTGCTGTAGGGCAACGGTTTTACCAGTACCGAAGCCACCGGGTATCGAAGCCTTGCCTCCAAGAGCTAGAGGGAACATGTAGTCCAAAATTCTCATGCCGGTAGTGAGTAAGCCCGAAGGATCGAACCTCTGCTTATAAGGTCTGGGCTTTCTTACCGGCCACTCCTGCATCAACGTGAGTTCCTTAACTTCACCATTATGCTCTATCCAGGCTACAGGTTCTTCAACCATGTAATCGCCCTGACGTATCTCCTTTATCTTGCCTTTAATTCCTAGTGGCACCATTATCCTGTGTTCTATTAGATTGGTCTCGGGAACTACGCCTATTATGTCCCCCTGGTCAACAGCATCGCCTACCTTAACTCTAGGTGTGAACTGCCATTTTTTATCGCGTGGGAGAGCTGAGGCTTTGGCACCCCGTTTTATAAACGGGCCGATATCCTCACCCATGGTAAGCAGAGATTTTTGTAGGCCATCATAAATAGAGCCTGCGAGCCCAGGGCCTAGCTCTGCACTTAGCACTCTTCCTGTTCCTCTAACCACCTCGCCAACTTTCAATCCCAGGGTATCCTCGTGTGCTTGAATTACTGCTTTGTCTCCTTCCAGTCCTACTATTTCACCAACAAGTCCTTCTTCACCTATCTCGACGACTTCATAAACCTGGGAACCTTTCATGTCATCGGCGATAACTAGAGGCCCTGAAACTCTCCATATTTTGCCCATGTTTTTATCCTCCTACTCTTGCCATAATCTCAAATTTCTACCTCAAACCCAATAGATTCTCGGATCAGCGCACCGTAATATTCCTTAATATCCGGGTACTTCGTGCCAAACTTCGATGGAACTTCGATTATTACTGGGGTGGTTCCCCTACCTTTCTTTATTTGGCTAACCAGGTCTTCAACATGTTGTGTATAGTCCTCCAGCATAATTACTATGCCGATATCAGGTCCCGCTAGCAACTCAGTTAGAGCTTTCCTTACATTCTCACGGACATCATGATCGCCCTTTACAGTGTAATGCTTGCTGACACCAGCTAATCTCAGTGCATTAACCAGCTCTTCGTCTCCTATGACAGCTATATCTAATTGTTGGATCGCCATCTTATCACAGCACCAAATAGTTCTTTATTTCCTGAACAGCAACACCATCTAATATTGTTTTCAGAACCAGTCGTAGGTTGCGTATTTCAATCTCTTTGAGGATCAAATACCATACCATCACCAGTGGAGATAGTACTCTTGGTGACAAAATGTCCTTGAGCATCCTGAATTTATGCTTATCGATAATTTCGTCTATAGCGGTAATATTTTTAGTTTTATCATAATTAGCGGATACTTCATTTGCTATATCCTGATATTGGTCATCCTGCAACCTGGCAGACACGTCGCCTATTTTCAGTGACAATAATTCCTGAATCGCTTTGTCTGTAATCCTATAGCCGCCGGCAATGACAAATTCGGTAGCATCGGGTCCTATGCCTTTGATTATGGCTCTCAGGGCAATTTGCAGGTTTGTCAAGTCTATCACTAAGCCGAAGGCCTGGGCGAGTACAGAGCCATCTTTTATTCCTCTTGCCATTTTTAATATGCTTCTATAATACTCACCGTCTAAGTTAGCCTCAACAAGGAGCTTCGACTTGGCGCTTTTATCTGTTTTATATTGTTCCAGGGCAGGTACGTAATCTCCCAGTTTGCACTGGATGAGTATCTGAATGATGTCATCAATATCGTCGGCGCCAAAGAGTTCGTCCAGCAATGCATTATTATGGATGATCCCAATGGGTATCATGCTGGATTTTCTACCGCCCATCATACTCTGTAAAGCAGATTTAATATTCGAGATATCATACTTCACTACATATGCTCTGGACACCTTCGGTATCTCTTTGGGCAGGAACTTAAATGATTCTACATATCGTATGCGCTGAGCCAGATAACCCCACAAGCATTCATCCAGATAATCAAAATCCTTAACAGGTAACTCCTCCAGGTAGCTTCCTATATCCGTCTCTCTGATAGTCGCCAGAGCATCCTGTAGACTGGGCGCCGTCATCATTTTATCTATATGTTCGGAGGTGACAGTTTTAGGCTCCTCTCCTTTCAGACAAGCAGATATAAATGCGTATTTCGGACTAAGCACGATATTCCTTTTACGGAGCTTTGAAGAGTTCCTCGCTTATCTTGGGTAGTAACTGCGGTAATAGCATCTCAAGCCTGGTTTCGTAAGTGTTATCTATTCGCAGCTTTCCTTCTACATCCTCGGCTATGACCCCTCCTAAGCAATTGTATTCCCTGACTTCCACTATCTTGCCGGATAATTCCTTATCTGCGTCAAGAAATCTCTTTACGTTGCTTACATCCTTTGGAGCAACGTAAATTCTAGCTTTATTCACACCGAGGCTCTCTACAGTTTCCCTGGTTAGGCTTAGAAAATGGGTATCGTCCATAGAGACTTGGGATAATTCCTTTCGTGCTCCGTCGATTATTTTGGAGATTGTGTCAGCTTTGGCCCTCGCTAGCTGTTGTCGCGCTTTGATGGAGGCTTGAGCTAGAATTCTGGCAACTTCCTCTTCTGCCGCTTCTAGCATTCTACCTCTCTCTTCCTGGAACCGTACTACCCTTTGCTCTTTAGCCTTTTCTATTTCTTCTAGCGCTTTCTCCTCAGCCTCTTTTACTGTTTTCTGAGCGTCCAGCTTGACCTT
>JBFEMR010000003.1:0-23108 GCA_041551495.1 Dehalococcoidia bacterium | reverse complement strand
TTTATTTGAACGCTGAAGCGACCTGCCACAGCATCAAACCAACCGCATCTCCGTGGCCTTCCTGTGGTAGCGCCATACTCATGAGCTCTCTTGCGAATTAAGTCACCGATATTGTTTTTGAGTTCTGTTGGCATGGGACCGGCACCAACTCTAGTATTATATACCTTGAATATACCCACCACGCGCTCGATTTCCTTTGGACCAAGACCTGTTCCAATACAGCTTGCCCCTGCCAGTGGTGAAGATGAGGTCACGTAGGGATACGTGCCAAAGTCAGGGTCGAGTAAAGCTCCCTGGGCCCCCTCCAATAGAACAGGCTCTCCTTTAGTCACTGCTTCGTGGATTATGGAACTGGTTTCACGAATATAAGGAGCAAGCTGCTGTCCATAGTTACTGTATTGTTTATAAATTTCTTCAAATGATAGGGGTGAGATCTCGTACACTTTTGTCAAGATAATATTCTTAAACTCAAGTGCGGCACTTAAGCGGTTCCGAAACACATCCTTATCCATTAAATCACCAGTACGAATTCCCAAACGAGCTACTTTATCAGCGAAAACAGGGCCTATTCCCCTGCGTGTAGTACCCAACGCTCCTTTATTACGCCTTTCCTCTTCTAGTCCATCAAGGAGAGTATGATAGGGCATGATTACGTGCGCACGATCACTAATAAAGAGACGGTTTGTATTGATACCATGACTGTGCAGCTCACCTATTTCTTTAAGCAGTACTTCTGGATTGATAGCTACGCCGTTGCTGATAATACAGGTTACCTCGGGGTAAAAGATACCAGAAGGGACAAGATGCAACCTGAATTCACCGTGAGGATTAATCACAGTATGGCCAGCATTATCACCCCCCGAAAAACGAGCTACTAGCTTCACTTTTTCAGCCAGAAGGTCGATTATTTTTCCCTTACCTTCATCACCCCACTGTCCCCCTACAATAACTATAACAGCCACTTAATCACCTTCAATGTTTCCCTGCTTCCTTAGGTAAACTAATCTTTGAACTATAGTTATAAAGACAAAAACCGCCAGTACACATAAAGCTATAAAAATCTGATTTACCAGCAGACCTATCGCTAATACTATAACCCGTTCTGCCCTAGTAAACAAGCCGACCTGACACTGCCAACCGAGCCCTTCTGCCCTAGCTCTTATATAGCTGACCAGGAAGGAACCGATCAAAACAACAAAAATAAGCACGATTCCCAGGCCGGCTTCCTCTTGTGGTATATACCAAATTAGGAGACCACAGAGTATCGCTGCCTCAGAAATACGATCGACTACTGAATCCAGAATAGCTCCAAATCTTGTAGCTTGCTCGGTGAAGCGAGCTAAGGCTCCGTCAAGGAGATCGAATAAACCTGCAACCAGGACTAGAACCCCTCCAAGAAGGAAGTGCCCCGTAGCGATAAAATAAGCTGCAATTAGATTCACAGCCAGGTTGATAAAGGTTAGAGTATTAGGCGTTATCCCGCCTTTACTCAGGATCCTGACTACAGGATTAGTAATACGATAGGCTAAATTACGTCGAAGATTTATTAGATTCATTCAATTTTTCCAACTAGTTTAGTACCCCTCTATTATGAAGAAATTCAACTACTCCTTGTATTTGCTCTTCGTCGTTCCACTCGCCGATTTCGCAGACCTTTAATATTTTCGGAGGCAGATATTTGGTCACCATTTCCCAGTTTATGTTTCCCTTTCCTGGGGCATGGTGATCGGAAATACCAAGAACGTCGTGCAAGTGAACGCCGACCATCCTGTCCCTGAACCGTGCAAGCCATTCTTCATGCAAGCTGAATCCAAGCTGTTGTTGCACTTCAGCGTGCCCCACGTCATGCCAATAGCCCACCAGATTTTCTGGTACGTTGTCAAGTAGCTCTGCCATTTCGTGTATATTTGGTATCTCATGAAAATGAAACCTAGTTTCAAGCCCCAAAATTATACCCTTTTGTCTACTATATTCACTAATATCCTGAAGACTTTTTTTTGCTGTATCAAGGTAATGAGGAGCTTGGTAATTGCGTTGGTAAACTAGCTGTTCCTTAACCTGGCTATATTCTTTGGTTTGAACAAAACCTCCTTTGTGAAGTTCATGCAGCCGATCTTGTAGACTCAGGTTAATGGGCACGTCACCCATATGAAGGATAATTACCCTAGCCTTTACTCTTGATGCAAGATCTATCGTTCGCTTGGTAAAGCTAACGGCTGCCCTGCGATCGCTCTCGTTAGTAGAACTCAGGGAAAGACTACTGATGGGAGTGCCTCTGGACGATAATGTCGCTGGACAAGGAGAATGAATACTTGAAATAGAGACTGTGGTCTTGAGAAGCTCACTGAGCATTTGCCGGGAAACTGAGGCATTTGCTTCTATATGAGTGAAGCCGAATTCCTTAGCTTTGGCAACAAATCCTGCCATGCGGCTAAATCTACCTTTAGCCCACATGGTGGAAAGGGAAACTTCGAACAACTTTTTATCTCTAGTCCCTGCCCAACTCAAGATTTCGCTTCTGGTTCTCAGTCCACGTTGTTTGAAATTAGTATCTTTGCCACGAGAGTGGTTTATACCTCGACCCTCGCCGGGTCCAACTCAGGCAAGGAAATGGGCCGCTGCTGCTCTTGTCCCGCGATAAATGTTTCAGTTCTTATACGGGCTTCATCATCAAAATACTGAATCGGCGGAGATTTCATGAAATAAGCTGAAGGCCCAACTATGGTTCCGCTTAAACCACGATCCATAGCCAGTTTGCAGCATCTTATGGCATCAATAACCACTCCCGCTGAATTGGGACTGTCCCATACTTCCATCTTTAGTTCTAGATTCAGGGGCACGTCGCCGAACGTGCGGCCTTCCATCTTTATGTAGCAGAATTTACGATCAGTTAGCCAGGGCACGTAGTCACTGGGGCCGACATATATGTTGTCGGGGTCGAGAACATAGTCTAACTGTGAAGTGACGGCATTGGTCTTGGAGATCTTTTTAGATTCTAAGCGCTCTCGCTCTAGCATATTATAAAAATCAGTATTTCCACCAAAATTCAACTGGTAAGTTCGCTCTAACTTGACTCCGCGATCCCGGAAAAGCCTGGTTAATAGCCGATGGGTGATAGTGGCACCAACTTGGGACTTAATGTCATCACCAATGACGGGCAGTCTGTGCTCGGCAAATCGATTTTGCCAATAGGACTCACGTGCAATAAAAACAGGCATACAATTGATAAAGCCGCAACCGGCAGTTAGCACCTGTTCTACATACCACTTTGTTGCCTCCTCGCTTCCTACAGGCAGATAATTAATTACAACGTCAGTTTCGGTTTTATTTAATATATCTACAATATTAGCAGTGGGGCCTGGTGCCTTGGTGATAATTTGAGAAAGATACTTACCCAATCCATCGTGCGTCATACCCCGCTCAACTCGAATACCTGTCTTAGGCACATCGCAAAATTTAATTGTGTTGTTTGGTTTGACGAAAATGGCTTGAGCTAAATCCTTACCTACTTTGTTTTTATCAATATCAAATGCCGCCACGAAGTTGATATCCGATATATGATACCCTCCCAGGTTGACGTGCATCAGACCAGGGACAAATTCATCTTCCTTAACATCTTTGTAGTAGTGAACTCCTTGCACTAAGGAAGAGGCACAATTACCGACACCTATGATAGCTACATTTATTGTTCCCATTCTCACCTCCATTTTGTAGATGTAGAGAACTTGCTATGGGAATTAGGCTTTACCCATTCTAAATACCTTTGTTCTACACACGGGACAAATTTCATGGCTCACTAGTACCTTGTTTAATATGGATTACGCTCTGGAAGTTTTTCAATCTCCCTTTTATACATATTTATAAGTACCTATGTCAATATCTTTGAAGGGGTCGCAGGGAAAGTCGAAAAAGCTATTCAGTAGTGGTTAGGTCCCCCATTAATTTGAGCAACCTTGCTCCTCGCTCAATAGAATCATCATAATGAAAACTGAGTTGCGGTGTATATCTCAATTTCAAGTGTGACGCAAGTTCCCTACGCAAGAATCCTGATGCCTTATTGAATCCTGCCAGAATTTCTTGTTTATTGTCCATTTGGTCACTCAACGTGCTAACAAATATCTTGGCATACTTCAGATCCGGTGAAAGCGTAACTTCAGTTACTGAGATAAGCTTGCTTAGTCTGGGATCATTGACTTCGCGCTCGAGCAGTCCGCTGATTTCTCGCTGTATTAATTTTCTGGTTCGCTCACTTCGCCTGCTCATTTGTATTTCCTATCCGGCAAGTACAGTCACCCAATTTTTTCCTTTCGGTAAAACTCAATGATATCGCCAATCTGAAAATCTAAATTCCCTTCTATTGCCAAACCACACTCGAGACCAGCGGTGACTTCAGTGACATCCTCTTTAAAACGCTTTAAACTGGAGACCCGAGAGTCGCCAATTACTTTATTTTGATGCAGTATTTTAACTTGGGCATCCCTCCATATCTTTCCTTCTATAATATATACTCCGGCTATTTTCCCAAGCTTACCGCCGGGGAAGATAGCCCTTACTTCAGCGCGCCCGCTGAGAACTTCGGCATAAGTTGGCTCAAGCATTCCCTTCAATGTCTTGTCCACATCTTCTATTAGCTTGTAGATCACGTCGTACCTTTGGATGCCTACTCCTTCTGTGGTGGCTAGCTGTGTTGCTCCGGGTGAAGGGGAGGTGTTAAAACCGATGATGATACATTTCGAGGCTGAAGCCAACAGGACATCACTTTCCGTGATACTTCCACTGGCAGCATGTATAACTCTAGCTTTTGCCTTCTCTGTGCCCAGCTTTTCTATCGAACTTTTTATAGGCTCAATGCTGCCGTCGACATCTGTCTTCAAGACTATGTTTAGTTCTCTTAATTGCCCGTCACTGATTTGGCTGGAAAGAGCAATTAAACTGAGTGTAGTATGTGGTCTAGAAGATTTTTGTTTTTCAACAATGTCTCGTGCTTGATGTTCACCGGGAAGTACAATGAAAAGGTCTCCTGATTTTGCTACTTCGTTTAAGCCGAGGACTTCAACCGGAATCGATGGTTCAGCTTTGTCAACTTGCTTTCCTTTATCATCAAACATTGCCTTTATTTTTCCCCAAGTATGACCAGCTACCACAACATCGCCCGGTCTAAGGGTACCCTTCTGGACAAGAAAGGTGGCTAAGGGACCTTTGGTTTTGTCTAACTCTGCTTCAATGATTACGCCTTCTGCTGGGCTATCAGGATCAGCTTTTAGTTCTAAAATATCGGCAACTAGAAATAGGTTTTCCAGCAAATCCGATATTCCTTGTGCTTGCTTGGCTGATATAGGTACACAAACAGTATCGCCACCCCACTCCTCAACAACCAAACCTAGATCGGTAAGCTGCTGTTTTATACGTTCGGGGTTAGCATCAGGTTTATCAATTTTATTGATGGCCACAACTATGGGTACTTTAGCAGCTTTCGCGTGGTCTATAGCTTCCACAGTTTGAGGCATGACACCGTCATCAGCAGCAACCACTAAAATTACAATATCAGTTGCTTGTGCTCCTCGGCCTCTCATGACAGTAAAAGCCTCGTGCCCCGGTGTATCCAAAAAGGTGATCTTGCGCCCATCAACTAAGGCTTGATAGGCGCCAATATGTTGGGTAATTGCTCCTGCCTCGTGAGCAGTTACATTAGTCTTCCTGATGACATCCAGGAGAGTGGTTTTACCGTGGTCAACATGTCCCATGACAGTAACAACTGGAGGTCGCACTGATAGTTTCCCCTTCCCCTTGTCCTTTCGAGAAGGTAAAGTTCTAGATTCTTTTACTGTTTTTGTGGCATAGCCTAACTCTGTAGCTGTTGTACTTGCAGTTTCGAAGTCGAGGCTCTGGTTAATATTGGCCATTATGCCTTTGCGCATGAGTTGTTTGATTATTCTTGTAGGTTCCACTTTTAATGCATCGGCCAGTTGATGCACAGTTATAGAAGGAGGAATTTCAACTTGTGGTAGGTCTTTCTTCAACTTCGGTTTGTTGTCGTCCAAATTTAACTTTCCTCCAACCAGTTAGAACCATACTCAATTAAGGCTTGTCGATTGTCTTCATTGAGTTTTGTTCGCAGAGCGTATTCTAGACGATTTTTCCTAAGGGCCAATTCCCAGCAAACTTTATTCGCGCATAAGTAAGCACCTCTGCCGGGTTTCCCCCCAAATACATCTATCTCAGCAATTTCGTTCTCAGTACACACTAGGCGTATCAGGTCTTTCTTTTCCCTAACCTGTCGACAGGCTATGCAAGTACGTTGAGGCGGATATTTACTCTTCGATTTCGTCATCTATAAAACTTTCATCCTGTTCTTTATACTTTATCACTTTTCCTTTTCGTTTGCCTTTAGGTGCATCTTGTGTCTTATCAAGCTTTTCTGTTTTCAATGCCCTCATTAATATATCTTCAGCAAAACGAATATGTTTTTCTTCAGGCTGTTCAGGGGGAGTTTCGGGAAAGACTGGAAATTCAACTATCTCTTCCGTCCCAATGTCCTCAATTGGTTCTGCTTCGAGTGATTCGTCTTCCTGGAAATCAAGGGGAACAACTTCTGCTGCCATTTCCGGCTCTTCTAGGACAGCTTTTTCCGATTCAATAGCAGAGACGCTCTTTATATCGATTCGCCAACCTGTTAGCTTTGCTGCTAGCCTGGCATTCTGTCCTTCTTTACCTATAGCTAGAGAGAGCTGCTTATCAGGGACTATCACAGTAGATGTGTTTTTTTCTTCATCGATTTTGATGCTTGCCACTTGAGCTGGATTAAGGGCATTGGAGATGAATATCCCGGGATCAGCATGCCACTGGATTACATCTATTTTTTCGCCATTTAACTCGTTAATGATACTTTGGAGCCTTATGCCTCTAGGCCCAAGACAGCACCCTACCGGATCAACATTTTCCTGAGTAGTTGCCACTGCCACCTTCGTTCGATGTCCGGCCTCTCGTGCTATAGATTTTAATTGTACAATGCCATTGTGAATCTCAGGGATTTCCAACTCGAAGAGACCACGTATCAGGTTGGGATGTGATCGAGAGACTATTATTTGGGGCTCTTTATCTCTCTGAATCATCTCAAGAATGTAAAATTTGAGTCGCTGCCCTCTATAATAATGTTCATTATGAACCTGTTCATTCACAGGAAGTACTGCTTCTATTCTATTCAACCTAACGTAAATTCGTTTGGGTTCAATGAATTGAATTATTCCAGTGACAACATTTCCTTCTCTATCGGTAAATTCTTCATAAACAATACGGTGTTCTGCTTCTCGTAATCGCTGTAGAACGACTTGCCTTGCCGCCTGAACAGCGATACGGCCAATATTGTCGGGTGTGCATTCTATATTTATTGCGTCACCTAGTTGTGCTGTAGCTCGCAGTTTTCTAGCTTCTTTAAGGGAGATTTCGTGATTGGGATTAGTAACTGATTCAACTACCACTTTTTGAATATAGAAATTTATTTCGCCGATATCAGCGTCAACTTTTACTACAACATCTTGTTCCAATGCAGATATGCTTTTTTTATACGCCGATGCGAGTGCAGATTCCAAGGCAGCCAAGACTACTTCTTTGGGCAAGTTTCTCTCAGCCGAAAGCTGAGTAATCGCTGTCCTGAGCTCTGTTCTCATCTTCTTAATTCCTATTGAATTTCTCGCATTTTATTTAATAAAGAAGGTGGGGTTTACCCACCTTTAGTTTATATATTTTAGTTCAGTTTAGCATATCTAGGTTAGAAATGCAAAAGATTGCCTAAATACCTTATAATGGGAAATTAATCAATATGGGGGGAATATGTTAGCCTTGGAGGGCTTAAGAGTTTTAGATCTATCACGGTTAGTTCCAGGCGCATTTTGCACCATGCTACTCGGAGATTTAGGAGCTGATGTGCTCAAAGTTGAGGCACCAGATACAACCAAATTTATGGGTTCAGCGAGGTCGCTCAAGGAGGAAGAAAACAGGAAGCAAGTAGCTTATTATGCCCCTGATCGCAATAAGAGGAGTGTAGTGCTTAACCTAAAATCGAAAGCGGGACGAGAAATATTTTATCGGCTTTCCCGAAGTGCAGATGTTGTTGTTGAGGGTTTTAGACCTGGAGTGGCTAAACGATTGGGTATAGATTACGAAACTATAAATAAGCTAAATCCCAAGATTATTTACTGCTCGCTTAGTGGCTATGGTCAGGATGGACCTTATCAAGCCTTTCCTGGGCATGATATTAACTATATATCCATGGCAGGTATCTTGGACTTAATTGGGTCCAGTGAAGGACCTCCGGCTATCCCCTTAAATCTGGTTGCTGATTTTGCAGGGGCTGCTCTGTATGGAGCCTTGGGCATTTCGATAGCCTTGGTGGCTAGAAACAAGACGGGCGAAGGTCAATATGTGGATATGGCTTACATAGATGGAGCAGTATCACTTATGACATGGTTTAATTGTGGTTACTTTTTTAACGGGTCAATGTTGAAGCGAGGTGAATCATGGCTCCATGGTGCCTATCCCTATTATGGAGTCTATGAAACGAAGGATAGTAAGCACATTACCATTGGTTGTCTCGAGCCACATTTCTGGGAGAACTTGTGCCGACTTTTGGGAAAGGAAGAATATATTCCTTATCACTTTGCTCTGGAACACACATTTCATAAGCCAGAGGATGAGATATGGGATGAAATACGCTCTTCTTTAAAGCAAATTTTCTTAACTAAGACAAGAGACGAATGGTTTGAATTATTGATTCGTAATGATGTCCCTGTTGGCAAGGTTTACACACCGGACGAAGTTTTTTATGACCCGCAGGTACTTCATCGCCAGATGGTAATAGAGGTGGACCACCCGATATTGGGCAAGATAAAACAGGTTGGCATAGCTCCTAAGTTCTCAAAGACACCAGGCAAAGTGCGAAGTCTGGCACCTCTTCCTGGGGAACACACCGATGAAATATTAGAGGAGCTAGGCTATAAGCGGGAAGAGATTCAGAGTTTACGACAGGAAGGTGTAGTGTGTTAAAGGAATTAGATCATGACCGAAGAATGTATTTTTTGTAAAATTATTACCGGTGAGGTGCCCAGTGACATAGTCTATCAGGATAAAGATTTTCTCGCCTTCAGGGATATCTTACCTAAAGCACCTACACACGTGCTTATAATACCTAAAACCCATATTTCATCTGTGGTTGAACTCGTTAACAGGCAACCAGAACTTGCCGGGCGCCTCATAGTCATAGCTAAGAATCTGGCTGAGAAAGAAGGAATAACCAACAAAGGGTATCGCTTGGTCATAAATTGTGGTCCTGAGGGTGGGCAAGTGGTGCCTCACGTTCATCTTCACCTTATTGGTGGCAGGCAGATGGATGCCGCGCTTGGCTGAAGATTATAAAGACCTGAGCTTGTCTATCAATTCTTCTACAACTTCGTCTGGAGTGGATGCTCCGGCTGTAATGCCAATATGGTCCTTACCCATGAACCAGGAAGTGTCGACCCCGTCTGCTGTTTCTACTAGGTGAGTTTCAACTAAAGAGGAACATATTTCAACAAGGTGTCTAACATTGGCACTATTACCTCCACCTATCACTATCATTAGTTGACTCTTACGGGCTACTGCTAGGGCAGCTTCTTGTTGACCTTGTGTTACTTTACATAAAGTATTAACGAGGCGTATTTCATCAATCTTAGGTCCGAACATACCCACAAGCTGCCCGGCAAATTTGAGAAAGTCAGATTGAGTTTGGGTTGTCTGTGAGATAATACCTAGTCGTGATGGCGATTTTCCCGACCTGTGTATATCGTCTACATCGAGGGCAGCCACGCCTTTATTCCCTGCCCAGCCAAGTAGTCCTTTGACTTCGGAATGTTTTGCATCTCCAAAAATGAAGATATCAAAGCCAGCATTGGCTAATCCCCCGGCTGCGTCTTGCGCTTTGCGGACAATGGGACAGGTAGTGTCAATGATCTGAACGTGACGGGTCTTGATTTCAGCTAATACCGATGGGCTTACACCATGAGTTGTAATAGCTAGTATTCTGCCCTCCGCTTGATCGAGGCAATCTATCGACTTAACTCCTAGCTCAGCCAATGCTTCTACTAGCAGGCGATTGTGTGCTAGAGGTCCCAGTGTCTCTATTTCTCCATATTTGTGAGCCGTCTCTTCTAACAACTTTATGGCTCGTCTAACGCCAAAGCAAAGCCCCAGCTTCTCTGCCTTCTCAATCTTCATGTTATTCATAGGCGCCTCTATATCCCGGTGGTAGAAGAGCAGCGATCTCTCCCATCAGTTGCTTGGTTAATGATTGCATCTGTGATTTAGTCATCTTACTGTTGGTTGGAGGCAGCTTGAACGGCTTGCCAATCTTGACGATTATACGGGGGCGTCTCCATAGCCAGCTTATGCCGTGAATCTTGTCTGTTCCGGCGACGCCAACGGGAAGAACAGGGACATCTGTTTTCGAGGCTATGACTGCAGAGCCCACTTTACCTTTTCTGAGTTTGCCGTCATGACTTCTGCCGCCCTCGGGGAACATCCCCAAAATCAATCCTTCCTCCAGTGCCTTTCTGGCGCCCTCAAGTATCCTCTGTTTCTCTGTGACCTTGCCATCCCGTCGTAGGGATAAAGAGCCGGCCCAACGGAGCCAGAGTCTGAGGAAAAGAGAATGAAAGAGTTCTTCTTTGGCTACGAAAGTAATCCATCGCGGAAAACTGAATACGATAAGAATTGGGTCGATGACATGTACATGGTTGGCCACCAGAATCAGTGGCCCGGTTAATGGTACGTTTTCTCTTCCCTCGACTTTCCAAGAGAAACAGATATTGAGCAAAGGTCTGAAGAAGACTAAGACAATCCTCTGAGAGAGGGTTAGGCGTTTACCGCTAGAGTGCATATCTTGCCTACAACTTGCTCCAGGTTAAGGTTCTCCGTATTGATTATTATGGCATCTTCCGCTGGTTTCAGCGGCGAGATGGTTCTATTGATATCCAACTCATCACGTTTTTTCAGATCGGCTAGGACTGTTTCCAGGCTGGAATTCTCCCCTCGCCTTAATAGTTCCCTGTGACGACGCCTGGCTCTCTCTTCCGTAGAGGCAGTGAGAAAAATCTTCAGTTCTGCCCGGGGTAAGACTACTGTGCCAATGTCCCTACCTGCCATCACTACTTTTCCTCGCTCGGCTAATTTACGCTGTTGCGATACCATTGCCTTGCGTACGCCTGCTACTTTTGCTATCAGAGCGACTAGTTCCTCTATTTTAACGCAGAGCAGCTTGGACGAGACATCCTCACCGTCAACGAAAAGCGAGATGGCGCCTTGTTTAGACGGAATGAAATCAAACTCGGTTGTAGTGGCTAGTTGACAAAGGCTCTGTTCATCTTCTGTTGAAATACCTGATTTAAGAACCTTCCAGGTAAACGCCCGATAGATCATGCCAGTATCGAAAAAAATATAGCCAAGCCTGTTTGCCAGTCGCAAGCCGACACTACTTTTGCCAACCGCTACGGGACCGTCTATGGCAATCAGTTGCGGTTTCAAATTTGTATTCATAATATCATTCTAAGCCAGTCTGTCAAGCTTCGAAGGCTGAGTTAGACGTCGCTTTCCCATCAACTCAAAGACAACTTACTCCTGGAAGGCTTCTTAAGAGCCAGTGGAGCCCTAAAAGTGTTTGACCTGATTATACTGGAAAATTCCTTAAATGGGTGTACCAGCATGCAGATTTAATGGTAATTCCCAGAGGCCGACGATTTGCCTTAGTTCCATATTCACGTTAAAATAACTTTCTCTGTAAACAATTAGTTTGTGAGAGGGGTTTATATGGGTACAGATGCTGACGGCTTGAAGGAACTGATAAACAGGGAAAGAAAGATAAAGGCTTTGGGGGGTCCGGAGCGGGTAGAAAAACAACACAAATCGGGGAAATTAACCGCTCGTGAAAGGCTCGAACTGCTTTTTGACACTGACAGCTTTTACGAGCTTGATTTATTTGTTCAGCATCGAGCCACTCTCTTTGGCATGGATAATATTGTCGTCCCAGCGGAGGGAGTCGTTACTGGATATGGGACGATAGATGGTCGCCCCGTGTGTGCTTTCTCCCAGGACTTTACGTCCATGGGAGGTACACTAGGTGAGATGCATGCCAAGAAGATATGTAAGGTAATGGACTTAGCTATGAAGTGTGGTGTTCCAATAGTGGGCTTTAATGACTCTGGTGGGGCTCGGATTCAGGAAGGCGTTGATGCCCTTTCAGGCTATGGGCAGATATTTTTCCGGAATTCTGCAGCTTCAGGTGTTATCCCGCAAATCTCGGCGATCATGGGACCTACTGCCGGGGGGGCAGTCTATTCACCTGCCATGACAGATTGGGTGTTTATGACAAAAGGGACAAGCTACATGCATATTACCGGTCCGGCAGTCATCAAACAGGTCACCGGAGAGGAAATTACTTCGGAAGAACTGGGCGGAGCTATTTCTCATGCTACTAAGAGTGGTGTGTGCCATTTTACCTGCGATAGCGATGCCCAAGCCATTGAACTGATAAAAAAACTTCTGAGTTATCTCCCCTTAAGTAACAGGGAAGGGGAGACTTCCCCTTTGGTCGAGTCTACTGATGAACCAGACCGTATTGATCCTGCCCTTGACACCATAATACCAGAAGAGCCCAACAAGGTTTACAATATGAGGGATGTTATTCAATCTATTGTAGATAATGGTGAAATACTGGAACCCCATTATCATTATGCTCAGAACGCCATTATTTGCTTTGCCAGGCTTAATGGTAGAGCAATAGGCATTATCGCTAATCAATCGATGCATCTTGCTGGGTGTCTTGATGTCAACGCCTCGGATAAAATCACCCGGTTTATTAGGTTCTGCGATGCCTTCAATATCCCAATGCTTACCATCGCCGATGTTCCCGGTTACTTACCGGGGAAAGATCAAGAGTGGCTGGGAATAATAAGGCATGGAGCTAAACTTTTATGGGCCTACTCAGAAGCCACGGTTCCGAAAATTACTCTGGTCATCCGCAAAGACTATGGCGGTTCATATCTTGCCATGTGTAGTAAGGATCTGGGTGCTGATTTTGTTTTCGCCTGGCCCACAGCGGAAATTGCCGTGATGGGTGCTGAAGGGGCTACACCGATTATCTTTCGTAAGGAGATAGAGGCGGCACCGGATCCTGAAGCAAAGGAGCGTGAAAAGATTCAGGAATATCGCAACCTATTATATAATCCTTACATTGCCGCCTCGCGGGGTTATGTTGACGAAGTTATTTTACCCCGAGAGACCCGACCCAAGATAATCAAGGCACTGGAAATTCTTTCTACTAAACGAGAAACCAGACCTCTAAAAAAGCATGGAAATATTCCTGTCTAGATAGATTCAACAAGTGGACAAATAAGAAACAAAAAAGGAACCATAGTTATTATTACGGTTACTGTGTCTGCTTATATGGAAAAAGCTCTGAGACCAACAGTACTCCAGCAGAGGCTGGTAGCGGTCCCTACCTTGTGGAGTACTTCGGGTGTGAAGAGATAATATGACTAATCCGGTAGAACAGAATCATTGATGTAGTGCCAATATTTGGCTGTTGCGCCGAACTGAAACTCTAAACGAGACTTGGAAAATGGCAAAACTGTTAATTCTTCGTTACGCTCAGAATGACAAGATACGAAAAAGTTGTAATGACGGAAAGGAGATAATTTGTGAATGTCATAGGAAAGGGTTCTATTTTGGCTAAAGATTTGACTATTGACAAAGTCAAGACCAGGCCAAAAGCCAAAAACCCGGTAAGAATTTGTGACACCACTTTTCGCGATGCCCATCAATGCACATTGGCTACCAGGATGCGTATTGAAGATATAGAGCGGATGGCCCCTGAAATGAATCGGTGTGGCTTTTATTCCATGGAAGTTTGGGGTGGGGCAACATTTGATGTAGCACACCGTTTTTTAGGAGAAGATCCTTGGGACAGGCCCCGAAAATTAAAGAAACTCATGCCTAATACTCCATTGCAGATGCTTTTGCGGGGACAGAATTTAGTTGCTTATCGAAACCATCCTGATGATTTGGTTGATGCCTTTGTAGAACAGGCTGCTGAGGTTGGTATTGATATTTTCCGAGTTTTCGATGCCGTGAATGACGAACGCAATCATGAACGTGCTGCTATGGCAATTAAGAAATACGGCAAACATTATCAAGGGGCTATATGTTACTCGCTTACCCAACCCAGGATGGGCGGGCCTATTTTCAATCTGGAATATTATATTAAGAAAGCACTTGTTCTCCAGGATATGGGTGCTGATTCAATATGTATTAAGGATCAGGCTGGGCTTATCTCTCCCTACGATGTCTATGAACTTATAAAGGCTCTTAAGGAAAACTTGAAAGTGCCTGTTGAGTTGCATACTCACTACACCACTGGGATGGGTTCTATGTCGATACTGAAGGCTATTGAAGCCGGCGTTGATATCGTTGACACTGCCTTGTCTCCCTTTGCCTTACGCTCCTCACAGCCGGCTATCGAGCCTCTTGTAGTTACGTTATATGGTACAGAAAGAGATACAGGGCTTGACATTGAACAACTATTCAAGTGTGCTCAGATACTGGAACAGATAGCTCCTAGATACAAGGATTTCTTAGATTCATCGGCCATGTCGGTCATCGATACGGGAGCTCTGGTGCATCAAATTCCTGGCGGCATGACCACTAACCTGGTGGCTCAGCTTAAACAGATGAATGCTCTGGATAAACTTGCCGAGGTACGAGAGGAAACTGCTAGAGTCAGGGCAGAATTTGGTTATCCACCTCTGGTTACACCTACCAGCCAGATTGTTGGTGTACAGGCAGTGCAGAATGTCTTGCTAGGACGCTACAAGCTTGTCTCCAATGAAGCAAGGGATTATGTTTACGGTGGTTATGGCAGGCCACCGGCTCAAATTGCCCCAGAAATCCAGAAGGCTATTCTCAAGAACAAGGAACCTATCACCTGTCGGCCGGCAGACCTGCTCGAGCCAGAACTGGACAAAGCTAAGGAAGAATCAAAAGAATTTGCTAAGAATATACAGGATGTACTTATTTACGCTCTTTACCCTACTACTGGTGCGCGCTTCTTAAAGTATAAATATGGTATAGATAAAACCATCCCCGACGATTGGAAACCACCCTATGCCCCCGATACTCTTAAACAAGCGAACGGAGAAAATGAACTTGTCGCTCGAGTTAAAGCTAACAAGTTGAAGGAAAATTAGAAAAAGGCAATCTCCGAACAAAGGCGGGTTTAAGAACCTGCGGTATTTATAATGGAGATGGTAAATAGGTGCACATATTTCGCGTAAGGGGAGACAGCCAACAGTATAGGAGGAGGCAGATATGAAGATAGACATTGAAAGGTTGAAGGAGATCGTAGGTGAGAAAGGGGTCAGAGATAATATTGCCGATCTTTACGTCTATGGCTCTGACTCCTCGGTTCATGAAGCTAATCCTTGGGTTGTCGTCAGGCCTGAAACAGTAGAGGCGGTGCAGGAGATTGTGCGGTATGCCAACGCAGGGTCGATACCGGTTATCGCCCGAGGTGCCGGTTCCGGCGCTTCTGGGCACACTGTTCCCATAGATGGTGGTATTGTACTGGATATGAAGGGAATGAACCGAATCCTGTCGATAAGACCGAGAGACATACTGTGCAAAGTTGAGCCAGGAGTTGCCTGTGATGATTTGAATAGGGCACTTCAACCTTATGGTCTCTGGTTTCCTTCGGCTCCAGAATCGGGTAGAATTGCCACCATTGGTGGCACCGTTGCCAACAATGGCTCCGGGGTAAGGGCAATAAAGTACGGAACAATGCGGGACTATGTCTTAGGGATGAAGGTCGTCCTGGCAAATGGAGATTTAGTTACCCTTGGTGCTGATACCCGTGCCCAGTCGTCAGGTTATCAACTTGACAGGCTTATGGTTGGTTCTGAAGGGACTCTCGGCATAATTGTAGAAGCAACAATTTTACTTAGACACCTGCCTAAATTCAGGGCTATGGGTATGGCCAAATTTAATAAGTTAGAAGATGCAGGTGAGACAATATCAGACATCGTGGCATCTGAAGTAACACCGTCATTGCTTGAGCTTGTAGACGATATAGCCATCATCGCTCTTAACAAGACCCTTAACATGAATCTTCCCGAGGTGGAAGCGATTGTGGTATATGAGTGTGATGGGCGATTAAAAGAAGCTGTGGACTACGATATGGAAACCATCAAAGAGATATGTGAGAAAAATAACGCCTTTGGAATTGAAATGGGCAGCGATGCTAAGGAGATGGAACGCATCTATAGCGGGAGGAAAAAACTTTTTGCCGCGCTCTCAAGATACAGGGATGGATTTGTCTGCACATCGTTAGCTGACGACATGGCTGTCCCTAGCTCGAAGATAGCGGAATGCGCCCGCAAGATTCACGAAATCGGAGAACGCAATCACGTAGTGATGAATGCTTATGGTCATTGTGGGATAGGATTGCTACATACAAAGATATTGATGGAGGCTACCAGGAAAGAGCAGTGGCAAAATGCCAGGCAGGCAGTTGATGATGTATATAATTATGTCCGAAGTGTGGGGGGGACAACCTCAGGTGAGCACGGCATTGCCATTTCCAAGGCGCCCTCTTGGAAAAAAGAAAAGGCAGATTCACTTCAAATGATGAAAGCGATAAAAGTGGCTCTTGACCCCAACAATATCTTAAATCCTCATAAACTGATGGATGCACCGGATGACTGGGTTACGGCAACTAAACTCAGATACCCGGTGGAGCTGTAAAGAAAAACGGAAATCGAATCCCCAAAGAGCCGGTGCCTCTTCTTGCTTGGAGGCCTTGGGATTAGCTAGTGGAAAATGGAATTTAACAGACTCAAGAAATGGGGAAGCGAACTCAATATATGTATAAGGTGTGGCTATTGTTATGAGCATTGCCCCCTATATAAGGTGTCCAATTGGGAAATTGATACGCCCAGGGGGAGGCTGTTGCTTGCTTATGGGCTCCTTACAGGCGAGGTTGAACCATCTCCATATGTTGCAGAAAAGCTCTTTCAATGCTTTTACTGCATGAACTGTAGTAAAAGCTGTTCAGCAAAAGTTTCGCCTACTGACATTTTTACCGATGCCAGAGCGGACTTTCTGGAATCTGGTTTCGAGGTGCAGGGCACCACAGTCAGGAACGACGAAAAACTATGTATCGCCTGTGAAAGATGTGTCTCGGTATGTAAATCTGAAGCACTTTCTATGGATATGGAGCATATGAGAATCCTGGTCGATAAGGTTAAGTGTAAGGGTTGCGGTGTGTGTGTAGCGGAGTGTCCTGTTGGAGCAATGTCGCAAGGGGAGGGATTTGGAATATCAAGAAAAGAACTCTCTGCAAAAATTGAGAACTCCCTAATAAGCATGGATGAGACGCCAAAAGTAATTATATTTTATTGTGATTGGTCAATATGCCCTGGACTCCGACTGTCTCGGATGGAACTGGCTGAGCCGGAAAATACATCTGAGGTCATCGTGACCGTGTGTGCTGGCCGAATTGACCAAGGGTTGATATTGGACACGTTTTACCGGGGCGCATGGGGAGTGATGATTGCATGTTGCCCGCTCGGTGAATGTGAACACCATGGAAACTATAGGGCTAAAGAGAGATGTGCATTGGTTGAGAGACTGCTTGATGTGCTTGGTGTTGAATCACAAAGACTTAAGTTGGAATATTTTGCCACTGGTGAGACCCAAAAACTTAAGAGTGCGGTGGATAGTTTTGTGAGTGAAATAACATCCTTGGGTCCAATATAAAATTTGGAGAGCTGAGTTTTAAGGAGACCAAATTATAGAGAGTTAGCGACAGCGACAGAAAGGGAGTCCTCAGTGTTGAGCTATCTCCGCTAGTGGGGACTAAAAAATAGAGACGAAGTTAGTTATGAAAATAAAAATCCCTTACGGAAAGGAAAAGGTAGATGTTGAGGTTGGGGAAAACAGGATTGCCGGAATAGTTGAACCAAATGTTGTTTCTGTTGGCGATGAAACTGAGACCATCCGCAAGGGAATTGAACAAACGATTAACTCCAGGAGTTTTCATGAGTTTATCGCAGATGATGAAGATTTGCTTTTCATTGTTAATGATTACACCAGGCCCACTCCTACGGCAAAAATACTAGAAGTAATTTACCCTAAAATCAAGTATAAGAATACAAAATTCATTATTGCCACAGGCATTCACCGTGCACCGACCGAAGAGGAATTCAAATTTATCTTCGGAAATTACCATGACTTGCTGAAGGACAGAATCTATGTCCACGATGCTCGCAAAGATGAAGATATGGTGTATTTGGGGGTTTCCTCCACAGGTACCGAGATGTATGTAAACAAAATAGGTATAGAAGCACATAAGCTGGTGACTATTGGTTCAGTAGAACCTCATTATTTCGCTGGCTATACAGGAGGCAGAAAATCATTTTTCCCCGGTATTGCATCTTATAAGACAATAGAGCAAAATCATAAGCATGCCCTTAGGCCCCGTGCACAGACGCTGGTTTTGGAGGGCAATCCGGTTCATGAAGATATGGTTGATGCCCTCAAGACGATAGAAGGAAAGGAAATATTTTCCATCCAGACTGTTCTCGATGGCGAAAAAAGGATTTACCATTGTACCTCAGGGCATATTCATGATTCATTCCTGATGGCTATAGAGAAAGCTCACGAAGTTTATTGTGTAAATATAAAGGAGAAAGCGGATATAGTCATTGCTGTTGCCGGTTATCCCTCAGACGTGGATTTGTATCAATCGCAAAAGGCACTTGATAACGGGAAACTGGCTCTGAGGAAGGGGGGTATCCTTATTCTTGTCTCTGAGTGCAGGTCCGGCATAGGAGAAAAGGCATACTTTAATCTCCTGGCCGGTAGTAAAACTCCTCAAGAAACTTTGGAAAAAATTGAGCAAGGCTATAAACTGGGTTATCATAAAGCTGCTAAAATGGCTGAGATTGCCACCTGGGCAGAAATCTGGGGAGTAACCGGGCTTGCAGGTAAAGATATGGAGCAAGCATTTATCAAACCCTATCACGAAGTTCAGGAAGCGCTCGATAGAGCAATCGAAAAGAAGGGAGAAAAGGCAAAAATCTTATTCTTAATGGATGCTAGCCTTACTGTACCAAAGGTAATGTGTTAGAAACATTGGCATCCAACATCAAGAAACCAGGAAGAGCCGACAAAAAATGAAGGAAATCAAAGCTGGTGATGTAACGAACACCATAGCCCGTTTATTTGAGCATTCTTGTCATTATTTACCCCCGGATGTGGTAATTGCATTGAAACAGGCAAGGGAAAACGAAAAATCTCCCGTTTGCCGTGATGTCCTGGATAGAATCCTGGAGAATACAAACGTTGCTGGTGAGGAACAAATTCCCCTTTGTCAGGACACAGGTGCCGCGGTGGTCATGTTGGAACTGGGCCAGGAAGTGTACATAACCAATGGAGACCTTTATACAGCGGTCAATGAAGGCGTACGGCAGGGATACGACAAGGGTTATTTACGTAAATCCATAGTCAGTCAGCCTTGTTTTGCCAGAGTAAACACCAAGGATAACACACCGGCTATGATTCATACTGATATAGTTTCTGGAGACAAGCTGAAAATTAGCGTTTTGCCCAAGGGAGGTGGCTCAGAAAATTGTTCTCGCCTGACTGTGCTAACTCCAGCTAAGGGGCGCCAGGGGGTGATAGATTTTGTCGTCAACCTTGTTGACGAGGTTGGTAGCAATCCCTGTCCGCCAATTATTATTGGTGTTGGCATAGGTGGGACGACAGACAAGACTATGTTTATAGCTAAGAAGGCACTATTACGCAAAGTTGGCGAACCAAGCCCTGATCCTGAGGTTGCCGCTTTAGAGAGGGAAATTCTGGAAGGAGTTAACAATCTGGGCATCGGTGCTATGGGTTATGGGGGCACAGTTACCGCCTTGGCAGTTCACGTGGAAACCTTTCCTTGCCACATTGCCAGCATGCCTGTAGCAGTTAATATACAATGTTGGTGCGCTCGCCATGGAGAAGCAATCCTGTAAAGTAATATAAAGAGTGAGAAGAGAATGTCTGTAACCATTTCGTCCAAAAAGCTACGCCGTGAGTTTGTAAAGAAAGTCAAGGAACTCAGTGGTCAAAGCCTTCAGTTATGTTATCAGTGTGGTATGTGTTCTGGAGTTTGTCCCGCGGCTTCTAATATGGACCTTTCCCCTCGCCAGATTATTGAAATGGCACGATTAGGATTGGAAGAAGAAATTGCCAATTCTAAAACTGTTTGGATTTGTGCCTCTTGTCTGGCCTGTACTGTCAACTGCCCTAGAGGATTTGACCTGTCTAAGATGATGGAAGCAATAAGGCTCCTTACTTTGAGGAAGAATATTGACCGCGTGCGCCCCGAAGATATTTCACCACAAGAATGCAGCGAACTTCCTCAGATAGCTATGGTCAGCGGCTTGAGGAAGTTTACCGGCTAGAGAAACAGAGAATGAGCTTAGCTTATTATCCCGGCTGTACCTTGAAAACCAGGGCCAGGAATCTGGAGGAGCCGGCTGTGGCTTCCATGGAAGCTTTGGGATTTAAGCTGGATGAGGTTCCCAGATGGAACTGCTGTGGCGCAGTTTATTCTTTAGCTGATGATGATTTAATCCATCAGGTAGCGCCCGTTCGCAACCTCATCCGGGCGAAGGAACAGGGGAGAAATGAGCTGGTTACTTTATGTGCTTTCTGCTTTAACACTTTAAAGAGAGCAAATCTCTTAATGAAGGATAATGCGGAAAAAAGAAATACCCTGAATAGCTTCATGGATGAGGAGGTAGATTATAGTGGGGAGGTAAAAGTAGTTCACCTTCTGGAAGTGCTGAGAGATGAAATAGGATGGGAAGCTCTTTCGCAAAAAGTAAAGCTCCCTCTCCGGGAATTGAAAGCAGCCCCGTATTATGGGTGCACTCTGCTTCGCCCCAGGGAGGTAGCTATAGATAGTGTAGAGGACCCTACCATCTTAGGGGAGTTTCTCGAAGCTCTCGGGGCCAGTCCGGTTGATTTCCCTGAATCCACGAGGTGCTGCGGGTCGTATCAAATAGTAAGCAGTCCCGATGATATTGCTGAATATACGCGGCCTATCTTAAACTCGGCATTGAGCCATGGGGCAGAAGCCCTGGTCCTCACGTGCCCTTTATGCGATTATAATTTGGGCCGGGGGCAGAAGGAATTGATGAAGAAACAAAGCGGATTCAGGGAAATGCCGCTATTCTACTTTACACAACTTTTAGCTCTTGCCCTGGGCCTCGGTCCTCAGGTATGTCATTTTGAGATGAATCACGGCAGCCCGGAGTCACTTCTGAGGCAGAAGAATCTGCTTCCTCAAGTCGAAAGCGTTCAACCGATTGGGGGTTAACAATGAGTGCCAAACAGACAAAGAAAAAATCAGCAGAAACAGCGGTCAAGGAGAAAAAACAAATAGCGGCCAAGCTGATCCCGATATACATCATGGGCAAGCGCTATGAAGTCCCCGAAGGGCTTACCATTATGAAAGCCATGGAATATGTCGGTTACATACTCATTCGGGGCTGTGGATGTCGTGGCGGTACCTGCGGCGCCTGCGGTACGGTTTATCGTAAGCCTGGCGATTATAAATTACAGGTGGCGCTGGCTTGTCAGAAGACAGTCGAGCCGGACATGTACATAGCTCAGATTCCTTTTTTCCCTGCCAATCGAGCCCTGTATGATTTTACAGGACTAACCGCTGCCCCAGAAGAGGTCTTCAAACTCTATCCTGAGATGTTCCGCTGTGTGGCCTGCAATGCCTGCACCAAAGCTTGTCCTCAAGGAATAGAGGTAATGGACGCTATCTCAGCTTTGAAACAGGGGAATATCGCCGAGGCTGCCCAGCTTAGCTTCGATTGTATCCAATGTGGCTTGTGCACCAGTCGCTGCTTTGGAGAATTATCCCAGTATCATATGTTCCAGCGCGCGCGCAGAATTTATGGAGCCAGAATTGTCCCCCGGGCTGAGCACTTAGCCGAGATGATAAAAGCGGTCAACGAAGGAAAGTATGACCGGTTTCTGGACGAGTTGAAGCAGACTAAAGAGGACGAGCTGAAGAAACTCTATCAGGAGCGGGAGGTAGAGCCGATGACAGCCGGGGAGGATTGGAAACCAAAGGATACAAAGTACCTGTAGGAGGCAAGATGAGTTACTTAGGATATCCCGATTTCTTCGAACCCTATATCAAGAAGGTAGAAGGGACCAGACCTGCCCGCGTCGAAAAAAGGAAGAAAGGGGAGGAATTTCCCTTTATGTCCCTGGAAGAAAGACAGGACATGTTGAAATATCACCCTGATTATAAGGAGGAAGGTAGGAGGGAGATAAAGATTGGCCCGAATAAGGGCTATAGAATAGCTCACGAGTTTGTTGACCTGCTTGAAGCTAGGAGCAGGGTTGACCCCGACAAAATAGACCTGTCGAGGGTTGACTATGAGACCGATGTCCTGGTTATCGGTGGTGGGGGAGCCGCTACTATCGCTGCCCTTATCGCCGAGGAAAACGGCGCCCAGGTCCTCATGGCTACCAAGCTCCGACACGGCGATTCCAATACCATGATGGCTGAAGGCGGGATCCAGGCGGCCTCAAAGAGGACGAAAGACTCTCCGTATTACCATTACCTGGATGTGCTGGGTGGTGGGCATTTCAAAAACGACCCCGACATCGTGGTTGCTTTTGTTAAGCAGGCTCCCGACGCCCTCCAGTGGCTGGAGAGCCTGGGAGTTATGTTCTCCAAGCTTCCGGATGGGAGGCTGGGGACCATGCATGGTGGGGGGACCTGCCGTAAAAGGATGCACTACTGCGCCGACCTCAGCGGCATGGAAATCATGCGCACCGTGCGCGATGAAGCCCGTAACCGGCCTAATATTAAAGTCCTGGAGTTTTCCCCGGCGGTGGAGCTTATCCTCGATGAGCACGGGCAGTGCGCCGGGGCGATGCTCTATAACATGGAGACCGAGGAATATCTTGTAGCTAAAGCCAAGGCTGTGATTCTAGCCACAGGCGGTGCC
>JBFEMR010000002.1:0-28167 GCA_041551495.1 Dehalococcoidia bacterium | reverse complement strand
CGAATTGCTGAAGAAATGCGAAATGGGTAGGAAGGTGATGGGTGGTGCCATGCCTGAAGCAGTTGAAGATTTTCGCGAACAGGTACCTTTGACCACCTATGGCGATTACTTACCGGAGCTTGTAGAAAAGAGAGAGGATTTATTACCGACCAGGATTGCCAGGTGGGTACGTACTTCCGGCCACACGGGTGAATATGACGTTAAATGGATACCCGTGTCACAGGAATTCCTCGATGAATACGAGAAGATAGCTACAGGTGTGTTTCTTTTCACTATGTGCGATAGGCGGGGTGACACTTCAAAAGTCAGAGAACATCTCAAAGTGTTATACACGGTCGGTCCTCCTGAATATGGAAGTGGCCTGGGCGTTCAGTTAACACAGAAAGCGGTTAATTACGATTTGCTGCCTTCCGATCGCGACAGCATGACGTCATTCCGCGAAGTAATACAGGCCGGGTTCAAGGAAGCTTTGTATCGAGGACTGGATGGATTCGGTGGACTATCTTCCGTTCTGGTGGCTGTGGGCGAGCAGCTCCAGCAGCAGTCGGGGAATATAAAAGTTTCCTCTTTGTTGTCTCATCCTGGTGCTATGTTACGCGTAACCAAGGGACTGATTAAGAGCAAACTGGCTGGGCGTGCTATGATGCCTAAAGATTTGTGGTCTATCAAATTTATTGGCGGCGGCGGTGCAGATTGCGCTATTTTCGGTAAGAGGGTCGAAGAACTGTGGGGGCGACATCCATTAGAGGCTTACGGCGGTTCCGAAGGGGGCATGTGCGCTACTCAAACCTGGGATTACGAGGGTATGACTTTTGTTCCCACTCTTAATTTCTTTGAGTTTATCCCTGAGAGAGAATGGTTCAAGTGGCAAATGGACCGGTCTTATCAACCGAAGACTGTTCTGCTTGATGAGTTGGAAGCCGGTAAGGTTTACGAGATAGTTATCACCAATTTTCATGGTGGTAGTATGACCAGATACCGACCCGGTGACCTGATAAAGATAAGCTCAGTGCGAAACGAAAAACTCAATATCGACATTCCTCAAATGATATTCCACAGCCGCGCTGATGACCTTATCGATATCACGGGTTTCGGTCACCTGACGGAAAGGATAATCTGGGAAGCAATTGAAGGCGCTGACGTTCCTTATAACGATTGGACGGCACGCAAAGAAACAAAAGATGGCAAACCTATTCTACATCTCTACCTCGAACCTAAGGACGGTCTAATTGCCAGCGAGCAGTCTATAGCAGCAGCAATATATGATGAACTCATAAAACTGGACAGTGTATATCACTATAATATCTACGATGCCTATGGTGACCCCGAAACTGTGCTAGGTATGAAACCTGTGGAAGTTAGCTTCCTTCCGCATGGTACGTTCATTCGTTATATTACTGAACGGCAGGCTGCGGGAGCCGCCCTGGGACACTTGAAGCCACCACACATAAACCCTTCGGAGAAAGTTCTCTCCTTACTTGGCGTTCCCAGGGTTGGAGTTGGGGTTGAGGTCGAGGTTGAGGCTGCACCGACAACAGAAGCTGAACGCACGACTGCCTAAGGACAACCCCACAGACCGGTAAGTATTTGTTCATTGCCAAGCCAGGGTCTTTAACCCTGGCTTTTGATTATCAGTTTGAATTCCTCCCAAATCCTTCCTATCGCTCAGAATCACAAAGGCAAATCTCAAGGCTCCACTAAACTCGAAGTATCGTAACTAGTAACACATAGTACTTTCAGAGTGAACGATAGTCCTGTTGACAGTTCACAACCTTGTGACAATAATAGATTCCTTATTATAGGTGTATAGAGGTTGATGTCATGAATAGTCATGCCTTGATTCCTTTGATTGCCACCGTGGCTTATATCCCATTACTGGTTATTGTCCTGATGAGCCGCCCATGGCAACCACGGCAGAGGCTCTTTTTCTTTTTTCTGGTTCCTGCCATGCTGTGGAGCGCAACCGACATATTTTTCCGCAGTAGTATATTCAATGAAGAGCAACAGAAGCTCATTATGGTCAAGATTGTCCTCTTTTGGGCAGTCTGGATGATAATTCAATACCGTTATTTCGTGCAGTCTTTCTATAAATCAGATGTAGCCAGAAAGCCTTTTGCTCACATTATCCTGGTAGTTTTTATTGCGTTATTGATAGCGCCAACCCTTATCCCATATGGTCAACCAGGTATGGAGAATGGCATTACTTTTACGAAGCTCGATGGGATTATCGTTAACATGCATGTAAATTATGGTCCTTTCTTGTATGTGATTGCTGCTGTCTTTCTCGTTCTCTATGCCAAGGATATATACAACCTCATACGCAAGCTAAAGGTCTCTGATAACGTTGAGGAACGCAATCAAATTATCTACCTGTTTGTAGGGTTGGTATGTTTGGCTATTTTCGGATTGATTACGTTCCGGTTCTCTGCAGAAGGAACCCCTATTGGCCATATCGGTAATTTCCTGAATGCCTGCATCTTAACATACGCTGTCGTGACCTTCCGACTCCTGGATATCAGGGTTGTGCTCCGCCGGGCTATCGTTAACCTGGCCCGCTACGGTACTGGTATCGGTATAGTACTACTGGTGTTCTGGCTATTCTATCGATACACAGGCTTTGAGTTTAATTTTGCTACTTTCGTAATAGCCATAGCTGCGGGACTTTCAGTTGTTCTTCTATTGGTGCATAAGTTAGGTTCTCCCTGGCAAACTAAAATAGAAGAGGCATTTATTGGGGAAAGATATCATTTCCGTAAGCAATTAACCCAGTTCATCAACACAATACAGAATGTGTCCAACATGGAGCAGTTTGGCAGCGATTTCTTATCTTTGCTTTCCCAGTCTGTCGGTTGTAGAAGAGCTTGTCTGCTACTGCCACAGACGGAAGATGGAGCTTTTATTGCCCGATTTACATATCCCCCTGTAGAAAATAATCCCATAAGTGCATTGAACCTAAGGGCCGATAATCCTATTTTAACCTGGTTAAAACAGGAGAGGGTCCTGCTGCCAGAGAGGAATATCAACATAAATCCTGAATTCAAAACTATATGGCAGGAAGAAAGGGAGAGAATTCAATTAGCGGCGGTAAAGGTATTCGTTCCCCTTATACACATGGATGAGCTAGTGGGTGTTCTGGCAATAGGTGAAAGACAGGGTGAGAAACCTTATACGGTTGAGGACTTTGATTTACTAAATTCAATCGGCGCCCAGGTGGCGGCGAGTATGGAAAAGGAATATATCTACGAGCAATTACGGGAACAAGACAGCGAAATAACCTTCATCAACCGCTTAACTACAATCGTGACTTCCAGTGTGAGTATTGAGAAAATATTTGAAGGCTTTGTCCAAGAGCTAAAGAACGTAGTGCAATTTGACTGGGCAACTATTGCTTTGATTGATGAAAAGGAACTTTATTTTATAGCCCTATCTAGCACCGTAGATTCTCCCTGGCAGCCGGAAGAGAGGGTACCGCTCGAGGGGACAGCTACAGAGTTGGTATGCCAAGAGAGGAGAAGTCTGTATGAATCCGATCTAGCACAATACCAAAAGTTTTGGACGGGTGAGCATTATTTACAGCAGGGGATTCGCTCCGTTGTTTACCTCCCCTTGACTATCAAAGACAAGAGTATTGGCACTCTAGTTGTAGCGAGTCGTCTTCCCGACGCCTTCAATGCCAAGCAAACAAGGCTCCTGGAGCAAGTTGCTTTGCAGATTGCCACCCCGATTGTGAATTCCCAACTTTATGCTCAGGCGGAACAAAGGGCTCGCGTGGATGAGCTTACCGGTCTATATAATCGACGCCATTTTGAGGAACGGCTCAACGAGGAAGTCTCCCGTCATTCACGTCACGGGGATGTATTCTCTGTATTCCTGCTTGACCTAGACAACTTCAAAGCCTATAACGATAGATATGGACACCCCTCTGGGGACATTCTTCTGAATCGGGCCGGCAGAATTATCAGGAGTTCTGTCAGGGACGCTGACTGCGCTTTTCGGTACGGTGGCGACGAATTTGTCGTTATTCTGCCACAGACAAACACGGACGATGCCTGGGTTGTGGCTGACCGAGTTCGACAGCGGATTGCTGATAAGATGGAGAAGGGTGAGAGTCCTGTGACCTGCAGCATTGGTTTGGCTAGCTATCCTTCGGACGGAGTGATCTCCGGAGAGCTTGTTACTGTGGCTGATACTGCTCTCTATTTTGCCAAGAGCACGGGCGGTAATCGGGTCTACCTTTCATCCAAGATTCTATCCGAGTCACAGGACAATGTTGGTACTTATGCCAGGCGTAATGGTTTGAGTGCCATCTATGCTTTGGTCTCTACAGTGGAGGCGAAAGACCCCTATACATATGGCCATTCCCGGAAGGTCAATACTTATGCTGTAGCTTTGGCGGAAGTGATGGGCTTATCGCCCGAAGAAGTATCCAAGGTAAGTACTGCTGCCTTGCTTCATGACATTGGCAAGATTGGCGTCCCCGATAAGGTGCTTAACAAAAAGGGAAAGCTCAGCAGAGAGGATTGGGAGGCGATTAAGACCCATCCTAGATTAGGGGCAACTATTGTAGGTAATGTACCGAATCTAGTTCCCTGTGTAAGTAGCATTCTACATCATCATGAGAGATGGGATGGTACCGGCTATCCCGAAGGATTGAAAGGTGAAGAGATTTCCATAGAAGCTAGGATCATCGCCATAGCGGATAGCTTTGAAGCAATGAGTTCGGCCCGTCCCTACCGTCCCGCCTTGTGCAGTGAGAAGATATTGAAAGAACTGCGCAATGGTGCCGGTTCTCAGTTTGACCCTGAACTGGTGAAAGTCTTTATTGGCCTTATTGAGGCTGAGTTTCTTGAAAGGCGAGAACAGGCACACGAAGAGTCACCAGATTCAAAGCTGGACAAAATAAGCCGTATATTAAAATCATAAAATCCTAATATTATGACTATCTGGACTAAAACTTCGCTTTTATGGCACGATACTGAGGAAGCATTTCTGTAATAGACTGTATATAGCCCAATTGCCATATAACAAGAAGCTCCTAAATTCTCCTTTTTCTCTTCGATTTTCGCTGACACGCCCGTACACCATAGCTTCAAATAGAACTATCTTCTAGAACATAATCTCTTCCCAGGTTATTCCTGGCCTTGTCATACTATCTTCAAGATAATGAAACTCCCGCGTTGTCGTCTTGAATGACACGGGGAAAGCGGGGTGTATAGCTATGACAAGACCAATTGATTTACTGCGTGAGGGCAGGAAAGAGGAGCTGTGGCAGATGTGTTGCGGCTTTCTTAACCTCAGCCTGGAGAAGTTTATGATTATCCAGAAGAGGCTCCTTCTGGAGCAAATCGAGCTACTAAAGAACTGTGAACTGGGTGACAGGGTCATGCGTGGTGCCATGCCTGAGACGATAGAAGAATTCCGGGAGCAGGTACCTTTAACCACCTACGATGATTATCTGCCCGACCTTGTGGAAAAAAGGGAAGATGGGTTGCCGAAAAAACCCGACATGTGGGTACATACTGTGGGCAGGGCCGGCGAATACAACATGAAGTTTGTGCCCTTGTCCCCAAGGTTTGTGTACGAATACGAGCGGGTGGCCGGTGGTGTAGGACTTCTGGCTTCTTGTGACTCTCGAGGCAATTTCCCTCTAAAGGAGCATCTGAAAACCCTGAGCACTATGGCATCTCGACATTACGGGTCAGGCATTGCAGGATACCTGATGCAGAAAGCTCTCGGCTTTGACCTGATGCCTGCCAACGCCGAGGAAATGACATTTCAACAGAGAATAGAAGATGGTTTTCAGGAGGGTTTGTGTCAGGGTGTTGATGCTTTGGGTGGATTGCCATCTATCCTAGCTTATGTCGGTGAGATGTTTAAACAAGGAGCAATGAACGTAGACACTCGCTTCTTGTTATCTCATCCCAGTGCACTCGTTCGCTACCTGAAAGGTTTAATCAAGAGCAAACTAGCTGATCGCCCTATGTTGCCAAAGGACTTATGGTCGGTCAAGGCAGTCGCGGGAGGAGGGACCGATAGTGCCATTTTCCAGGAGAGGGTAGAAGAACTATGGGGGAGACGTCCTCTGGAAGCATATGGTGGTACGGAGGGCGGGATTTACGCCACTCAGACCTGGGATTATGATGGTATGACTTTTGTTCCCAACTTGAACTTCTTTGAATTCATTCCCGAGAGGGAATACTTCAAATGGCAACTGGACCATTCCTACCAGCCAAAGACCGTCTTGATGGATGAAGTAAAAGCAGGCGAGAAATATGAGCTAGTTATCACCAATCTACACGGTGGTGCCCTGATTAGATATAGAGTCGGCGATCTAATTAAGATAACATCGCTCCGAAATGAAAAGTTAGGTATCGATATTCCGCAAATGTTATTCCATAGCCGTGCCGACGATCTCATCGACATCGCCAGTCTTGGGCGGCTAACAGAGCGAGTAATCGAGGAGGCAGTTGAAAATAGTGGCATTGACTACGTGGATTGGGTGGCGGCGAAGGAAATAATAGACGATAAGCCAGCGCTGCATTTTTATCTGGAACCCAGAGACGGTTATGTTGCCAGCGAGGAGGGTGCGGCGGTAGCTATACGCGAGCAATTCAGGAAGCTGGATAGGAAATATCGCTGCAACTTCTACAGCCTTATCGGCGATATGGAAACGGGGCTTGACTTGAAGCCACTACAGGTTACTTTACTACCAAGGGGCGTCTTCTCAAACTACGTAAATCACGGGCAAGCTAAGGGAGCTGGCTTAAGTTACACGAACATATCACGCATTAATCCACCTGATGAAGTGCTTTCCTTACTCGGAGTACCCAAAGTTGTGGCAGAAGCTATGCCAGTCACAGAAGCCGAACGTGCGGCTGCTCGGTAATACTACCATATTCTTTACAGCGGAAAGGCAAGGTCTGGACCTCGCCTTTCCGTCTATCTGTTTAAATCTTCATATAATTGTTCGCTTCTGTCTTAGAACACTCGAGGTAAATATTCCACTTCGCTTCATGGCAGATAAGCCATGAGTCGTAAGCATAGTACTTTCGGGGCATTACTAAAGTACTTCTTGACAACCTTCAAATTTATGTAATAATGGACTTATTTCAAAGTGAATTACAGCATCAGTAGAAATGGTAACAAAACAGATATTGCGAATCCCGATTCATCGAGGCGCACCAATAGTTTGGAGAAGCCGGTTAAGGACTGGTAGAATTGTGTCGAGGTTTGTGAGTCTGGTTACGTAAGGGTGATTTGATGAATCTTGATATCTTGAAATTCACGATTCCTTTGATTGCTACTATTGCTTATGTCCCGCTATTCGTTATTTTGCTACGTAACCGGCCATGGGAAATCAGGCACAAGCTTTTCCTCTGGTTTTTGATTCCTGCCTTGCTCTGGAGCATCGTCACCTTCCTTAGCCGCGGTATATTGAGTCAATATGGACCAGTCTTGGAGACACATGGAGTCAGAATTGTTGTTTGTTTTTTCGTCTGGATGCTGGTTCAACTCCATTATTTCATTCGTTCTTTCTATCAGTTTGAACGTGTTAAGAAACCCGTTGCCTATATTTTCGTGATAGCCGCTGTTATCCTGGCGGTACGGGATTTCTTTTTCGTGGACATTGAACAGGGTGTCGTGGTATATGGGCCGTCGATTGTTGGCTTAGTCCTTACGTTCCTCCTTACGATAGGCGTGAAGGATATAGTTACATTATGGCGACAGCGCAGGATCTCGCCTGATCCCGCAGAACGTAACCAGATTTCTTGGATACTCGTCGCTATTGGAGCCCTGATAGTCTCCATATCACTTGCTCCTACTCTTTGGGGACGACAGTATTCTGTGGGCAATATCGGCAACTTGCTTGTGGCCGGGGTCTTCACTTATGCCATTGTTACGCACCGTCTAGTGGATATGAGTGTAGTACTCCGCCGAGTCCTTATATATATAACCCTCTATGGCGTTGGTATCGGGATAGTGCTACTGTTTTCTCGGGGCATTCATGAAATGGCCGGTAAAAGCGACCCTACCTGGGCCTCCTTAGCATTAACCATTGGCCTGGGAATTCCCTTTATTCTGGGTCTTGCCCACTGGGTGCGTGACCTCTGGCAGAAGAAGGTGGAGCAAGCCTTTATCGGGGCAAGATACTCATTTCGCAGACAGTTATCTGAGTTTATCACCAGGATACACGATGTCGCCAGCCTGGAGGAGCTGGGTAGTGAATTTATATCACTGATTGCTCAGTCCTTTGACTGTAAAAGAGCTTGCCTGCTTTTACCACAAGCAGAGGACGAAGGTTTTACCACACGCTTTACGTATCCTCCCGTGATTGATAATCCCATCGGTGAGTTGAAATTAAGACCGGATAGTCCTATCGTGAACTGGCTGGAACGAGAAAGTACTATATTACCGGAAAGGAATCTCGCTATCTTTCCTGAATTTCAATCTATGTGGACAGAGGAACGAGAGGAAATCCAGTCGGCAGAGGTTAGAATGTTTATTCCTTTAACGAACAGGGGAAAACTTATAGCTATTCTGGCCATAAGTGAGAGGCGAGACGGGAAGCTCTACACCGTTGAGGATATAGATTTATTGGAGTTTATCAGCGGCAGGGTGGCAGCCAGCATGGAAAAGGAATATTCCCGTGAGCAATTGAGGGAGCAAGACGAAGAGAGCACTCTGGTTAACCGTTTAACGGCAATCATAACCTCAAGCATGAGCATTCAAATGATATTTGATGGTTTTGCGGAGGAATTAAAGAAAGTAGTGGATATAGACTGGGCAACAATTGCCCTGATTGATGGAGACGAGCTTTACTTCATGGCCCTATCCAGCAACATAGGTTCCGCCTGGCAGACAGGGGAAAGAATACCGCTTGAAGGCACGGCCACCGAACGTTCATATCAGGAGCAGCAAGCCGAATATGAAGATGACCTGAAACGAGTCCGCAGGTTCTCGACCTCGGAAAGTCTCTTGCAGCAGGGGATTCGTTCTGTCGCTTACTTACCCCTGAATGTCACGGGCCGGATTATTGGCAACCTGATTTTGGCCAGTCGCCAACCTAATGCTTACACTCGGAGGGACAAGAAGCTTCTTGAAAAGGTCGCCTTGCAGATTGCTGCACCGGTCGAGAATGCTCACCTTTATAACCGGCTGGAACAGAGATCCCGTATCGATGAGCTTACCGGGTTATATAACCGACGACATTTCGAGGAGCGGCTCAAAGAGGAGGTTTCACGACAAACCCGTTATGGCGATGTATTCTCTATATTCATGCTTGACCTGGATAACTTCAAGGCCTATAACGACACATACGGACATCCAGCAGGGGACATTCTTCTGGGCCAGATGGGGAAAATCGTCAAAGGTTCTGTCAGGAATGTTGACCAGGCTTTTCGCTATGGCGGCGATGAATTTGTTGTCATTTTACCCCGGACAACCAGGGAAGATGCCTACACCGTAGCTGAGCGAGTTCGAGTGCAGATTGCCAAGCGAATGGAGAAACAGGCAATTGCCGTGACCGGCAGCATTGGTTTAGCCAACTATCCTGCAGACGGAGTAGTAGCGGAAGAACTCGTTGCTGTTGCTGATAATGCGCTTTATCATGCTAAGCGGGCTGGAGGTAATCGAATACTCCGTTCCTCTGACGCTTTATCTGAACTGCCGGATGAGGGAGACGTTCGCGGAACTTATACCAAGCGTAACGATTTGAGTGTTCTTGATGCCCTGGTCTCGGCCGTGGAGGCTAGAGATTCATATATGTATGATCATTTCAGGAAAGTCAACACTTATGCTGTAGCTTTGGGGGAAGCGATCGGTCTATCGTCTGATCAAGTAGCTAACCTGAGCACCGCTGCTCTACACCATGACGTTGGTAAGATTGGCATTCCCGATAAAGTCCTTAATAAAAAAGGAAGGCTTAACGAAGAAGATTGGAAGGCTGTGAAGACTCATCCCGAATTAGGAGCAAATATATTCAGGCTCATACCGGATTTAGCTCCTTGCGTGAATATTGTTTTATATCACCATGAGTGGTGGGATGGTAGTGGCTATCCGGACGGGTTGAAAGGTGAACAGATTCCTATAGAAGCTCGCATCCTCGCCATAGCTGATAGCTTTGAAGCTATGACTTCTGTTCGTCCCTACCGTCCCGCCCTGCCCCTTAAGGAGATAATAAAACAGCTCAAACAAGGCGCCGGACTTCAATTTGACCCTAAGTTGGTGGATGCTTTCATCAGAATTGTTGAGGCCGGACTTCCCGGCAAGGTGAATACAGTCCAGGACTCAGCCGGTGATCAAACTGATCAGTAGCTTCGGGTCTAAGGCATAGCCGCAGTTCAGTTGGGGAATATGGCCTTCGTGCAGGACTGAAACATCAGTCGGCCAACACGTGAGGCGTGCTCCGTTTCTTCACGAGAACACATATGTTTCGTGAGAAATGGTGCATCGGGAAGGTGTAGGATTTCTCCGGTGATATAGTAATGTCCTCCCAGCCAGTTCTGACTAACAGTTCTTTTAGCTCACCATAAGAGAAAAGATGATAGTAGCGGTTAACTATTTTTCCCTTTAATCTCCAAGGGATTTGCTGCTCTTTAGATTTGAACCAGAACCTTGGTTGTCCGTGATTCCACACAGTTAAAAAAGCTTCACCTTGGGGCTTTAATACCCGATTTAATTCCGCTAGCGCTTTTTCTCTTTCTCTTTCGCCTTTGATGTGATGGTAAGCAGCTACTGATATCGCCCAATCGAAGGTATTATCAGGGAAGGGTAGGGATATGGCATTAGCATTTATCAAGTTGACATAAAGCTTAGATTTGATGGAATACCGTAGGGCCTGCTTGAGCATAGCTAGGGAGAAGTCTACGCCCCAGAGTTCAAAGTCCCGGCTGAAAGACAAGAAATCCGGCCCGTGTGCACAGCCGACATTCAGCAGTTTTCCGCTTTTCCATCTTTCTGCCAGTTCTTCAAGCTCTTCTTTTAGTAAAGGCCAATGCCTCACTCGATACCAGCTTTCAGCTATTTGGTCGAAAACCTCTCTGTTTGTGGTCATAGATACACTTTGTTAAACTCTAGCATATTATAGCGAAATGCTATTGAAGATGGCATGAAGAAAGCGTCTCGAACCATTTCTGGCGTCACACCGGTAGCAGTTATGGCCAAGCCGTATCCCTGCCCCGGCAAATGTATTTATTGCCCCACTTCTCCCGAGGCGCCCAAGAGCTATACGGTTGAATCTCCAGCGGTGCTCCGAGCTCGAAATTGCGGCTTTGATGCAAAGAAACAGGTACAGATCCGGCTCAAGACATTGGCTGAAATGGGACACGCCCAAGACAAAATAGAGCTAATTATCATGGGAGGCACATTTCTGTCTTATCCCCGGGACTATCAGTACCAATTCATTAAGAGTTGCTATGATGCTCTGAGTGGCATCCACTCTACCAGTTTAGAGAAAGCCAAGGAATTAAATGAAAACGCTGAGCATCGCTGCGTGGGATTGTGCATTGAGACCAGGCCTGATTTTTGTGGAGAGGAGGAGATAAAAAGCATGATCGATTTTGGCACCACCAGGGTAGAGCTCGGCGTACAGACTTTGGACGATGAGATTCACGAGTTGACAAAGAGAGGACATGGGGTACATGAGGTTATCTCAGCAACTAGGATATTACGAGACTGCGGCTTTAAGGTTTACTATCACTGGATGCCTGGTTTACCAGGGTCAACACCTGATCATGACCTAGAATTGTCACGGCAATTGTTTGAAGACGAACGCTTTAGACCTGATGGGCTCAAGCTTTACCCCACGCTGGTAGTTCGGGGGAGTGAACTAGAAAATTGGTACCGAGATGATCGCTACCGACCTTATAGAGAAGAGGAAATGATTGATTTGCTTATAACTGTCAAATCTGTAATCCCCAAATATGTAAGGATCCCGAGGTTGATGCGGGATATTCCCAGTAAATTTATAATTGCCGGCAGCAGAGATTTGGCTCTCAGAGAAACCATTAGAAAGAAGATGGTGCAAACAGGACTCCACTGCAAATGCATCCGTTGTCGAGAGTATGGACATCGTCTGAGGGACGGCTGGGTAATTGGCGAGCCCTTTCTAAACAGGATGGATTATCAAACTTGGGGAGGGAGAGAGGTTCACCTTTCATATGAGGATAATAATGAAACTTTGTTTGGCTTGCTGAGATTGAGAGTAAATGGGGAAAAAGCGATAGTCAGGGAGCTACATATCTTCGGTTCCGAAGTTCCCCTGGGCGGGAGGCACGAGAGAGCCGTTCAACATCAGGGTCTAGGTGAAAGGCTGTTGCATGAGGCAGAAAGAATCACCAGGGGAGAATTCAATGCAGATAGATTATCAGTGCTTAGTGGCGTCGGAGCCAGGGAATATTACCGGTCGCTTGATTATGTTCTGGAAGGCGCTTACATGGTTAAAAAGCTTATTTAAGCTACTTAGAAGCTTGCGTAAAGAGTTTCTGTAAATTCATGCTACCAGGTCGAGTGCCAAACCAGTCGGTTCTGGGGCGCCGCTCATGATTCAATAAGCTGACCAGAAGCAATTTAATGAGCAATCCCTTAACTATATTGACATCGAGTAATAGCTATACGTATAATGGATTGAAGAATCACATAAACTATTTGCTAATTAGGGAGCCCAGTCTATAGCAAAATAAGGAAAGGAGAAAGAACGGATGGATAACGAGGTTAAGCCGACTTGGAAGCTAGCCTGGGGATTGTGGTGGCGCATGTTTCTTATTAGCCTGGGAATAGGTCTGATAGTCGGGGCAATTGTAGCTGTGGCATTGGGTGTTTCAATCATACCCTGGCTTACGTGCTGGTAAATTCTCGTTGAATGGTTGCCTGGGGGTGTAGTGATTTACTATTGCTGGCAAGGCGGGGATACAGTGATCGCAGCATCGCACTTGATTGCGACAGGCAAACCCGCGTCTGTGGTAGAGACTGAGGTTTTCAGGGTATTGACAATGAGAGCTTCTAATTATATCGTTATATAGCAAATAAAGAGGGGAATAATAGATGGAGAGGACTTGGAAGCCAGCAACCGCAGGCATACTATGTATAGTTGCAGGATCCTTTGCGGTGATCGCCGGTCTAGTAGCCGGTTTAATCGGCACCATCATAGGCGGATTCTTTGGTCTACCCTGGCCAGGTCTTTTTGGTATTCCGTCACTTATATTTGGGATAATAGCTATAGTAGGCGGTATTTATGCCTTGAGAAGACAGGTTTGGGGACTGGCACTTGCCGGGTCTATCTGCGCACTCGTTGGACCTTGGGCGATTCTTGGGTTACTCGCTATTATATTCGTGAGCTTGGGAAAGGGTGAATTTGAGTAAAACTCGAAGCTATACAAGGTATGGTATAGTTGTACACCATAAGTCAGACAGCTACGAAGTTTTATTGGGGACAAGTTTAAGTATAGAAAGGAGGCAAGATGCAAAAGTATAATTTTCTGCCCTTTGCAGCCAGGGTTTTGAAAGTCGTGGGATGGATAGTACTGGTTGTCGGCGTTATTGGTTCGATTGTTTTCGGGATTCAGATTGGTGGCGCTCAGAACGGAGCTATTGGAATGGCGGGTACAGTTGTGGGTATTTTAGTTGCTATTGGGGGAATAATCGGCTCATTTCTAACATGGGTGTTCTTGCTTGCCACCAGTGAACTCTTTTACCTGTTTATGGATGTTGAAGAGAACACCAGAAACACCGCCGAGCGCATTATAAAGGAATCAGAGTGACATCTTTTACCAGCGCATGAGGTAGCGCTTTGAGAGTTATAAGTCGAATAGTAGGCGTATTTGCCTCTATTGGTGCGTTGTTCCACCAGCTCATTGATAGAGTACGACTGCCAATGCCCAACAGAATGCGTAATTTCTTGCAGAGAAGGCGCAGGGTAGTCAAACTAGAGGAATATTATTATCTAAAATACGCAATCAGTGTTCTGAGGATTATAGCATGGGTGGTACTTATAATTGGCCTTATTGGCTCGTTTTTTTGGGGAATTACAACAGGCGGATTTGGAGGTGGATTACGGATCGTATTGGGAATAATTGGTTCATTCCTGGCATGGATAGTACTACTTGCAGCCAGGGAACTCATTTATCTATGTATTCATTTAGAAGAGGACACTAGAAGTACAACCGAAGGCATAATAGACGAATCAAACTGAGATAGATTTACTCACTAGCAAGTTACATAAATCTAAGTTCATCCGTTTTATCCACGAAATCCAACCCTGTTACCTCTGATTTTATTCTTACTCGATAAATCCGCTTTTTGCTTGCTATTCCGTTTGATAGTCCGGCCATGCTTGAATCGATTTAGGTTTACAAATCCTTTTGTCAAGATTATCGCCTTAAACAAAGCTGTTCTTTAGTTTGACTATCGCATCTTCAATGTCACGACTGTGTGCACGGAGGTGTCCGATTGCTTGCTCTATTTTATCATGTTTGCAGCTATCACTGAGATCATCCAGCTTATTATATAGACCGGTCCGCTTGCCGACTTTGAAATTAAGCCTTTCCTCATCCGATAGAGACAAATACTTATTTATGATATTGAGACATTTTCCCTTATCTTCGGGCATTTTGCCTTCTACGTCCATTAATAAGTTAAGTATATGGTCACTCTTAAGGTAGCTAGTAACTTGCAGGTTGTTGATGAAAATAGCTATTTCCCGTATTACTTCGTCCTCCGCATGCAGTTCAAAATCTCCGTTCTGTAACCTGGCCCACAAGGGTGTAGATGTAGATACATGGAGGCTGCGCAGTCTGATATAATCAGGGTCAATCTCATTTAACACCCTGGCTGTTTCTAGGGCATGCTCTTGGGACATTTTCTTGCCCCCCAAACCAGGCATGACATATTCACACAGTGAAATGCCTGCGTCTCTAACCTTTGTCCCACCTTCGATGTGATCCCTGGCAGTGCACCCTTTTCCCATATAAGCCAGTAAAGGATCGTAGCCGGTTTCCAATCCGATATGAATCCTATCTAGACCCGCATCCTTGAGTTGCTTTAACTCTGCTAACGACTTTCTGGCTGCCGTATGAGATCGTCCATATATAGTTACCCTTTCTAAAGCGGGAAAAGTAGTTCTTAAGAAAGTGAGCACCCGGGTTAGCTCAGAAGTGCGCATAATTAATGTATTGGAATCTTGGAGGAAGGTTGACTTGCCTCCTGTCCCTAACCAAAGGGCAACATTACGCACACATTGGCTACACTGAAGTTGGTTAGAGAGCATTGCTGCTACCTCAATCAGTTGGCTCTTATAACCCATGCTCGCAGCCGTTTCCTTTATACCCTCACTGATACCTTCAACCACCTTAATGTCTTCTATAATCTCCTCCACTGACCTCAACTCGAACTTAGCGCCTTTATAAACTGGACAGAACACGCACCTGTTCCAAGGGCAATTTCTGGTCGCCCTTATCAACAGGGAATAAGCTTCACTGGGAGGCCTTATGGGGCCTAACTCAAAAGTACGGCTCAGTTTCTCTGTAACTGAATTATTCAGCATCCGTGTATTTTAACGTGCTGGACGGTAGTAGACAAATAGACACTCACGTCCTCGCCGTGATAATATCAGTGTTTCAAATGAAGCGAACTGAATTGATCTCTTTTGATGCCGAGGGAACAGTAGTAACACCCGATTTCAGTCAGACTATATGGCACGAGGCTATTCCTGCACTTTATGCTCAGAAACAAGGGCTTGATTTTGCTCAAGCCAAGAGGAGAATCCTCGAGGAGTATGGCAGGATCGGCGATCAGAGGCTGGAATGGTACGATATCGAATATTGGTTCGGCTATCTTGACTTGGGTTCCTCTGAGTCAGTGATAGATAGTTGTCTGGGTAAGATAGCTTATTATCCGGAGGTAACGGAGGTCCTTTCTTATTTAGCCAATAATTACAGGCTAATTGTTGCGTCGGGCACACCAATACAGCTACTGCATTTCTTATTGCGAGATGTAAAACCTTATTTTGCACGGATTTTTTCTTCAGTTTCACATTACAGGCAACTAAAAAACCCAGACTTTTACCTAAGTATATGCAAAGAGATGGATGTCGAGCCAAGCCAGGTCACACACATCGGTGATAGCTGGCAATTTGATTGCCTGAACGCCCGACAGGCTGGTATAAATGCTCTTTATCTTGACAGGTCAGGGAGAAATCATCAGGAACATCTTAGCGATTTGACTCAGTTAAAGAATTTATTCCCGCCGTCGACATAATTTTCTCCGTCTAGGTTCAAAAATAACCTGCTCACCATAGACATTGCAGGACATTTTGGGTTACAATGTAATCCTTGACCAATGCTAAATCGTAGCAAGGTTTCGCTGGAAAGCATCCCTCAAGGTAACAGATTCAATCTGTCTACAGTGGAGCTCAAGGAGACGGCTAAAAAATTACGACGCGATGTAGTCAACATGATAACTACAGCAGGCAGTGGCCATCCCGGTGGTTCTCTATCAGCAGCAGACATCGTGACTGCCCTTTATTTTAAGATTTTGCACCATAATCCCGCAAATCCTCAGTGGCCAGACCGTGACCGATTTATCTTAAGCAAGGGACATGCAGCCCCGATTTTGTATGCTGCCTTGGCTGAGACCGGATACTTCCCTGTGGCGGAATTATCAACATTGAGACGATTAGATAGCCGCCTGCAGGGACATGCTGATAGTAACTTCACTCCCGGGGTGGAAATGTCAGCTGGTTCTCTGGGCATGGGTCTCTCATTTGCTATTGGCGTCGCCCTGGCTGCCAGGCTGGATTCCAAGAATTACCGAACCTACGTTCTTATTAGTGATGGCGAATGTGAGGAAGGGCAAACCTGGGAAGCGGCGCTTTCGGCATCTCATTTCAAAATAGATAACCTGACAACCATAGTCGACTATAATGGTATACAGCTTAGTGGACGGACTTGCGATATTATGAACCTCGAACCATTTATTCAGAAATGGCAGTCTTTTGGTTGGCACACTATAGATATAGACGGACATGACCTTAACCAGATTCTATCCGCTTGCCAGGAGGCTGAAAAGATGAAAAGCAAGCCAAGTGTCATTATCGCTCGCACCATTAAAGGCAAAGGCGTTAGTTTCATGGAGAACAATGTGGCATTTCACGGCAAGGCACCTACCCGGGAAGAAGCAGAAAGGGCACTGATGGAGTTAGAGTAAGTATGGATGAAGCATCCACTCGGGAAACGTACGGGAAAACTCTGGCGGAACTGGGCGAAGAGATTGCAGATATTGTCGTATTAGATGCCGATTTATCGCCATCAACGATGACCAATCTTTTTGCTCGGGAGTTTCCTCATCGTTTCTTCAATTGCGGCTTGCAGGAACAGAACATGATTGCAATAGCTGCTGGATTGGCTGCTTCCGGCAAAACTGTCTTTGCCAGTACTTTCGCGGTTTTTGCCGTCTGTCGCTGTTTTGATCAACTGCGACTATGCCTTTCCCAACCAAATCTAAATGTTAAGATCGTAGCTACGCATGGTGGCATCACAGTGGGAGAGGACGGTGCTTCGCATCAAGCAATTGAAGATTTGGCTCTATGTTGTGCTCTCCCCAGTTTTACTGTTGTGGTTCCTGCTGATGCGATAGAAGCTGCTGAGGCTGTTAGAGCAGCAGCTATTTCCTATGGGCCTTTCTATATCAGGCTAAGTCGCCCTAAAACACCGATTGTTTATCGCAAAAACTATCACTTCACATTGGGCAAGGCAGTGACCATGAGGCAGGGCACAGATGCGACTATTATTGCCTCGGGTATCATGGTTGCTAAGGCTCTCGAGGCAGCAGATATCTTGGCTAGACAAGATATAGATTGTCGGGTAATCAATATGCACACTCTCAAGCCCTTGGATGAAGCAACGATAGTCGAAGCAGCTTCAGAGACAGGCGCAATTGTGGTTGCTGAAGAGCACTTAGCTCAGGGTGGGTTGGGCAGCCGAGTCGCCCAGACCATAACTAGAGCGAAACCAGTGCCTATGGAATTCGTTAACCTTGGTGACAGATATGCTTCTTCAGGCAAAGCTGAGGAACTGCTTCAAAGATATGGATTAACCGCCAAAGATATTGAAGAGTCAGTGAAGTCGGTGGTCAAGAGACAGTAATATTGTCAGATCCAGTTTGTCACAAAACTGAATCTGACAATTAGACTGCCGGGGGTTTGTGTATGAATAAACGCTTTCTAGTCACCTTAGCCTGTGGAATCATGCTTGGATTGCTTATAATCTCCAGCTCGGGTTGTATCAACTACATCGTTCGCCCCGAAAGTTCTATTGAAAGTTGGCTTCCTGCAACAGAATCTGAATTCAAGTCTTACGTCACACCCGAATGTCCAATGGTTAAGGAAGCTCTTTGCGATATTCTCGGTACGGCCCCTTACGAGCTGTCTAAAGTTGGTTTCGACGATATCAGAGACTGGGTCGCTACTAATTTGGATTATATGTCTGACGAAAAGCGTTGGGGTAGGGACTATTGGCAAACACCCGAAGAAACCCTAACCTACCGCACCGGTGACTGTGAGGATCTTGCTATCTTATTGTGCTCCCTACTGAGGACATATGGCATCGATGCTGAGCGAGTATATGTCGCCCTGGGCGTTGATGATGGAAAAGACGGGCATGCCTTCGTGTTGGAGGATTGGTATTGCGATGGGGAATGGCGAAGGGTCGAGTCTCAATCTCCTGCTCAACTATCTGCTTCGGACTCATGGTTCGGGTTTCCTACGCCCGATTCTAGGCTAAACGAGTACGAGATTACCGCAGCTTTCAATGACCTCTGTTATTATGACGATGAGTCTCATTCGGTGATGGAAGAGCAAGCGAACGCCGGGATACTAACGAATTTGATAATCATTATAGGCGATCTTGTCCAGCAATTATCAGAACTCGCAGGCTACTTATTCGGACTATTGATAAGCTGAGATCGGTAAGATAGACGCTGGATTAATGACAATACTTTGATTTCGAAAACATTTCGAGCTTTCCCTTCAATGTCATCAGATTGACCACGTCTTCCTTGTTATATTCCAACAGCAAGTCCAGTGCTTTTCTATCACGGTGGATCTGATATCTCCACCAGAGTATTACCGCCTGTGCACCACTGATACCCCTCAATCGTCGAGGTATACCTAATTTTCGTTCTACAGCCTTAAAGCCCCCATATAAATTGTTTCTCCAACAATCATGCATCAGATCACGGTGATGGAAATGTTCCCTCAGGTTTACTCTCAGACGAGAGTTGATGAAAGGAAGGTCAAAGCGATTACCATTGTATGTATAAATTGTGTCCACGCAACGCAGAGTTCTAAGTAAGTTGGTTCTGGTCACATCACTGCCTACAAGTTGAACCAGTCTGTTCCCGTTACTATTAGCCAAATAAACACCAATGACTGTTATCTCGTCATAAAACGAGCATAGTCCGGTAGTTTCAATATCAAGATACGCATCGAATGATAACTGCACCCAGTTAGTTTCCTTTCGTATATACATATTCTAGCATATAATAATATCAGTTTATGTAAGTAATGCGGCTCTGCGCTTTTATGCTATAACATAATACCATTCTGATTTGTGAGTGGATATAAGTTCGATTCAATGATTAGCGAAGGAGGGCGGATATGAGAGAGTGCACCATGGAGCAAAACAAGGAAAATTGTAACTGCACATATGAGCCTTGCAGTAGGAAGGGTATTTGCTGCGAATGCATAAGATACCATTGGCAGTCAGGTGAACTGCCAGCCTGCTTCTTCTCTGACGATGTAGAGAGGACTTATGAACGCTCTATCGAGAAATTCATCGAAAATGTACAAGAAGGTGTAAGTGGTGAGTAACAGCTTGAATTTAACGGACAGATTGCTGGATAGTTTGTTATACTTCTTATTATGAGCAGGTTAGATAACCGAGCTGACAACGAACTCCGTCCCGTGCGCATAATTTTGGGGTACCAGAGTTTCGCCGAGGGTTCAGCTTTAATCGAATTAGGACAAACAAGGGTTCTATGCTCCGTAAGCCTGGAGGAAAGAGTGCCCATTTTTCTTAAGGGCAGCGGTCGAGGTTGGATTACCGCGGAGTATGCCATGTTACCTCGCTCCACAATTACCCGTACGCCGCGTGAGAGGGCGGAGGGAAGAAGTCACGAAATCCAACGACTTATTGGCCGCAGCTTAAGAGCAGCGGCTAATTTGTCCACCCTAGAGGAGAAGACTTTTGTAGTTGATTGTGACGTACTACAAGCAGACGGTGGCACCAGAACAGCAGCTATCACAAGTGGATATGTTGCCCTTTATCATGCCTTCCATAATTTAAGAAAACAAGGTATTTTGCCATTTATGCCGCTAACCAAAATGATAGCAGCCACCAGCGTGGGTATTGTTAATAACAGTATGCTACTTGACCTCTGTTATGAAGAGGATTACCAGGCTGAAGTTGATTTCAATGTAGTCATGACTGACCAAAATGAATATGTGGAGATTCAAGGAACCGCTGAGAGCAAAACTTTCTCTAAAGAAACCTCTGACGCCTTGCTTGCTTTGGCCGGGCAAGGAATAGCTAAACTATTCAAAATACAGAAGCAAACCTTAAGGGCTTTATCTTGAATTAGCCAATCTTGGTGTTGCGAGCGTTGTGTTTGCATCAACCACCGCCCTGTTTTATACTTTGGTTCTGTTTCAACTTATCTGAGTATCTAGGAAAATGACCCAGCTCGAGTTAGCGCGAAAAGGTACGGTTTCATCCCCGATGAAGCAAGTAGCCGAAAAGGAAGGGGTGAAGACGGATTTCATCATTCAAGGCTTGATTGATGGCGAAATCGTAATCCCATTCAATGTGAATCACATAGATCTAATCCCCTGCGGCATAGGCAAAGGACTGCGGACCAAAGTCAATGCTAACATAGGCACATCTTCAGATTTTTGTGATTTGACCACAGAATTACGGAAATTGCAGACTGCCATCGGCTTTGGTGCCGATACTGTGATGGACCTGAGCACCGGGGGAGATATTTCAGCTATCAGGAAGGCTATTATGAGCGCTAGCACCGCACCGGTGGGAACAGTGCCAATATATCAAGCGGGTATCGAAGCTATTGAGAATCGTGGGGCTATTGTAAACATGAGTGTGGACGATATTTTCACTGTAATCGAAGAGCATGCCAAAAATGGCGTTGATTTTATGACAGTCCATTGCGGGGTTACTCAGGCATCTCTGGCTAGACTTAAAAAGCAGGGCAGGATGACGGATATAGTATCCCGAGGAGGAGCTTTTCTTATCGGTTGGATGCTCCACAATAACAGGGAGAATCCCTTGTATCAATGCTATGACCGCTTACTTGACTTGGCTTTTGAATATGACTTCACCTTAAGTTTGGGTGATGGTTTGCGTCCCGGCTGTTTAGCTGATGCGACAGACAGGGCTCAAATCGAAGAATTAATTATCCTTGGTGAATTAGTAGAGTACGCCAGAGAAGCCGGTGTTCAAGCGATGGTAGAAGGTCCTGGGCACTTACCATTGAACCAAATTGCTACTAATGTCCAATTAGAGAAAAGCTTGTGCCATGGTGCACCTTTCTATGTCCTTGGACCTTTAGTGACTGATATTGGTGCTGGCTACGACCATATCACCGCTGCTATTGGCGGGGCAATTGCCGCTGCTGCCGGTGCAGACTTTTTGTGCTATGTTACCCCCACCGAACACCTTTCCCTTCCTAATATGGAAGATGTTAAAGAGGGAGTAATCGCCTCTCGTATAGCTGCTCATGCCGCTGATATTGTCAAGGGCGTAAAAGGTGCCAAAGATTGGGATGAGCAAATGTCCCTATCACGCAAAGCACTTGACTGGAAGAAGCAAGCTAAACTATCGCTAGACCCAGAACTTTCGCAGCAGGTCCACGGTAAAATTCCTTCTAGCGGAGAGACGTGTAGTATGTGCGGCAAATATTGCGCTATGGCAATAGTAGAGAGGTATCTAGGCGCCTCAGTAGGTAAATGCTAACTAATACTGCTTCGCTAAGATCGTTCTGAGTGACACATTACTCTTCCCGTCCGTTGCATTCAGATTCAGAACGACAGTAGGCGAAAAGCATGCAGCTAATATTTCGAAATGCAGGCAGAGATAATACCTGTTGGTACAGAAATTTTACTGGGCAACATAATTGATACTGATTCTTCATTCATAGCCAATCAATTACCTTTGTTGGGAATTGACTTATACTTCATCTCTACAGTAGGCGATAATCAGAAAAGATTGGTCGATACTCTAAAACAAGCCTGGAAGAGGGCAGACCTTATTATCACCACAGGTGGGTTGGGGCCTACCCAAGATGATATAACGCGGGAAGCCATTGGCGAGCTAATGAGTGAGGAACTGACCGTTGACGATAAGTTGTGGCGAGGATTGCAGGATCTGTTTAAAAGATATTCGAGGGAAATACCACAGAGCAATATGAAACAGGCAACTATCATACCTTCGGCTCAAATAATTCCCAATCACATGGGTACAGCTCCTGGTTGGTGGGTTGAGAAAGATAACCACATAATTATAGCTCTACCTGGACCACCCGATGAAATGAAGTTAATGTGGCAAGAGAGTATTTTACCCAGACTAAAGCAAAAACTAATAGGCGAGGTCATTTTATCGAGAATAATTAAGACTTTTCGTCTAGCCGAAGCTAAGGTAGATGAATTGGTAGCCCATGTTTCCAAACTATCCAATCCTACTTTGGCTACTTACATCAAGCCAGATGGTGTTTATCTGCGTATCACGGCCAAAGCCAAGGAAAAAGCAGAAGCTCAGCGCCTCGTTGCCCAAAGCGAAGAGCAAATTCGGAACGTTCTTTCTTCTCATATTTGGGGGGTTGACGATGATACCCTGGACTCTGTTATTGGGCAGTTGCTCAGAGCCAAAAATATGAGTTTAGCTACTATGGAATCCTGCACTGAAGGGCTTCTCTGCAGTACTATTGCCAGCGGCCGGGAAAGCTGTACTTACTTCAAGGGGGGATTGCTAGCTTGCTGTGATGAAGCTAAGATAACTTGTGGTGTTGATATCTCAGTTATTCAGCAATACGGCAGGGAAAGCCCTCAGCTAGCTAAAGCAATGGCTGAGACTGCGTGTAGGAAATTGAAGGCCGATATCGGCATGGGTGTTGGGGGTAATATGAACCTGGATGAAAATTCCGGCGATGTATTCATATACCTATACAGTGATAAATTTGAGCAAACATTCACACATAAGCTTCATGGAAATCTCTCCAGAATGAAGCAACGGGCAGTTTACGCCGCTCTTTTTGATTTAAGAAGAATACTACTCGAGGAAATCTAATGCCCAGTACGGCAAAGCTATTCATAGACACCGCTCACGAAAATATATATCGGACCATTGAGCAAATATCATCCACGAAGGAAACCCCTCTCTTAATTATAAACGCAAAAGTTATAAGAGACAGATACGAGCAGTTTAATGAGGCATTAAGGGAATTGCCTAATGCTAGACTCTTCTACGCAGTGAAAGCTAATCCCCATTTAGATATCGTAAAACTCCTTTACGAACTAGGCACCGGCTTTGAGGTTGCTTCAAAAGGCGAGCTCGACATAGTTTCAAGATTAGGCGTTCCACCTTCAAGAATAATATCAAGCAACCCTATCAAAATCCCCATTTTCATTGAATCTGCATACGAAAGAGGTGTGGATTCGTTCACCTTCGACTCACATAATGAGATTGAGAAGTTATCGCGGCTCGCCGCCGGAAGTAGCATTTATGTTCGCCTTCTGGTACCTAACACAGGAAGCGAATGGCCACTTGATAAGAAATTTGGCGTTGATGTGGAAGACGCAGTTTCACTGCTTCTAGAAGCTAGAAGAAAGAATCTCGAACCGTACGGTATTGCCTTTCATGTGGGTTCTCAGTGCAATAACCCAGCTACCTGGATAAAGGCTATTGAGAAGACCAAGGTGGTTTGGGAGTTAGTGAAGAAACAGGGCATAGAGTTGCGGTCAATAAACATTGGGGGTGGTTTTCCTTGTAGGTACACAGAACGCGTTCCATCCATTAGAGAGATTATTCAGGCTGTCAAAAGGTCTCTGAAAGCGGATTTTTCACATGAGCTGGATATAGAGATCATAGTCGAGCCTGGTAGAGCTCTTGTAGGCGAGGCTGGCATCCTTATAGCTACAGTTATAGGTAGAGCTACACGAGCTGGGGAAGACTGGTTATATTTGGATGCGGGTGTGTTCAATGGTCTAATGGAAGTTATGGGGGGGATCCAGTACCAATTCATCAAATCAAACGGTGGAGCAGTCAAAAACTGGGTATTAGCAGGACCTTCCTGCGATAGTATGGATATAATTGCAAAGAGAGTTGAGTTGCCAGAACCTGAAATTGGCGACAAGATTTATATAATACCGGCGGGTGCTTATACTACGGTTTATGCCTCTGAATTTGACGGGTTTCATAGTCCCGACGTACATATTATATGAAATACACCGTCAAGAGGGTAGAGGATTGCGCCGACACTAGAACCGTATCTCGGCTGCCGATCGATTTGCTCCTTACATCAACTGGTCTTGCCTGACCCTGGTTTACTTGCAACAAGCAGGCTCATTAGTTGTCATACTTGGTGAGCCGCCTGGGACTCGAACCCAGAACCGGCTGATTAAGAGTCTGTATAGTGTTCCCAGCCCCTAAAACACCCTCTTTAGCTTCAAAAGTGGGTCAGAAGGTCACCTGAAATCCCGACAGTCAGGCGCTTGGATTATTTCCCTTCCTCACTACTTGCTTGACTGATTTTATCATACTTGCCTGACAGGCAACAACACTTAAATGCAAGCTCTGCAAACGTATCCCTAATTGAACAAAGACGTGTGCTGTTAAAAGAAAGGAGGAGCCTTTGGCTCCATAGTCCAGATTTCTCCTTCCATTCCAGTGCCGCAGATGTGGCTCACATTGTCGATGAGGCGATCAAAAAAGGGATTAGGCCAATCCTATTCCATAATTTCCCGCGGCGAGTGCGTAAGGCTCTCATTTCTTATTGAATAGCTCAAGAGAGTTACGAATGCCTATATTTAAAAAAGATATATACTAGGTGATTCGACCCGCAAGACATATTGCACAATCTAGCGGATTGTGCAGTTTGATCAACACTCGGAATTCCGAGCGTACCATACCAGCTAGGCCCGCCACAAATTGGATATTATGTCACCAGAATACCCAGAGCAAGAAGATACGCTTACGTTACTAGCTGAATTCAACAGATTTCCGGGATGTATGTTGGTCGGACGAACACTCGAGAAATATATTCTCCGCCTCGCTAGCCATGATGAAGGAGTAGGTCGAACAAGGCGTTACTCGAGGTTCAACTCCCGCATGAACTTGGCTGTTTCCTCGGGTATGGCTGGGTTGATGTATATGCCAGACCCTATCTCGAATCCAGCTATCTTAGTAAGGCGAGGAATAATTCTCAGGTGCCAGAGGTAGTACTCGGTCTCCTCGTCACCAATTGGTGCGGTGTCAATGACGTAATTGAAATCAGGGTTGTTAAGCCCCTGATACAGCTTGAGTAGAACCAGACGCAAGACCCGCGCCAGACTTGCCAGCTCTTCTGCTGAAGCGTTGCCGAAGCAGGCTCGGTGTGTCTTGGGCACGACCCAGGTCTCCAAGGGCCGGTGGGAGGCGAAGGGATGAAAAACCACAAATTGTTTCGTCTCCATCACCAGTCTTTTACCTGACGCAAGTTCGTTCGTCAGCAGGTCAGAATAAACGCATCGGCCAGTATCATTGTAGTAACGCATGGCTACTTCAAATCGCATTCGGATATGTTTTGGTATGAGAGGACTGGCTACCAGTTGTGAATGAGGGTGTTCCAGCGACGTACCCGCTCCAGGTCCGTGATTCTTGAATATGATAATGAGATTTATATCGGCCATTCGTCTCAGAGCATTATACCTCTCCCAGTAGGCACGCAGGACATCCTCAACCTCATGGTCTTCCATCAGGGCTAAGGGGCGGTTGTGTACTGGAGTTTCCACGATGACCTCATGCACCCCAACTCCATCCATGTAACAGAAGAAGTTCTCCTCCTGCCGCCTCGCGGTGCTGCCACCTGGTGTGAGAGCGGGAAAACGGTTGGCAAAGGCTCTCACCCGCCACCGCTGGCTGCCTCGATGCTTGTACGAGAGAGTCTCTCCCGGTGTCTCATGCTCGTTACCGGGACAGAAGGGACATAAAGGCGAGAAAACGGGTGGCTGGGGCCTTGCCTGCTGGCGCAGGAAGTCGCTGGGTCTCTTCACCCTTTCTTTGGCAATGATAACCCATTCCTCAGTCGTCGGGTCCTGCCTTATCTCAGACATGTTTACTTCTATGCATTGCGGTCTAGGGTATAGGCTGTTTCTTGCTCATGTATCCGTCTATCTTCCGGTCCCGCTTCAAGTCTCTATCTGGTCACAATCTATGCCAACAAGGACCGTACCAGCCTGAGTTCATCGAAGAGCAAGCGAGGCATCAGGAAGTCGTCACGTACCCTCTCCCACCCCCTCCGGGCAATCCTCTCAGCCTCTTCGGAATGAGTCAGCAGGTAAGCAACCCGCTCCGCGCATTCTTCCACGGAGTTCACCAGGAATCCCCCGATGTTGTTCTGCATCTGGAGAGGAATGCCGCCCGTATTGCCGGCAACCACAGGTGTTCCCTTCCACAGCGCTTCCGATACCACTAGGCCAAACCCTTCACGGATAGACTTCTGGACAACGACATCGGCCGCACGCTGGAAACAGTTCACTTCGTGGGCACCCACACCGGTAAGATTGGTGAAGATATGGAGGTCAGGGTCGTCCTCTTGCTTTCCGCGGATGGCATTGTAGATCTCCCAGCCCTCCGGATCATCTTCCGCCATGGCACCAATCAGGGCTAGCTGGAGCTGCGGCAGGTTGTTCCTCTTCAAGATTTGGTAGGCCTCGATAACCCCTTGGGGGTCCTTCCAGGGGTCAAATCGGGCAACCTGAATCATCAGCGGACGGGAGAGGTCAATACCGAACTCGGCCACCTCCTCGCGGAAGAGGTATTTGGGGAGGGCACGGTTCTTCGGTGTGAGGGGGTCAATGGCGGGAAGTACAAACTGCACTGCAGGGCCGCTGAGGTCGGCGGGGACGAAATCCGGCATAGTAAACACCGCCATGTCATACGCTTGGACGAATGGCCGGAGCAAGTCCCAAACCTCTCTACTCGGCTGGGAGGTATCGATATGACACCGCCATACCCACTTGGTACCGGAGAATTTGACAAAATGCGGTATGGCTGCCGGTTGAGGGTCATGGATGATGGCAATATCGTACCCGTCGCCGAGCATGGCGGCACAGTGCCGGTTCCTCTCCAGGTAGACCTTTTCGATTTCAGGAGTCAGGTGAAAAGCCATTCCCTGCAGGGCATTGTGAAAGTGCTTCGTCGCCTTGAAAAGGCCCTCGTGCTTGCAGAGGACGCGCCATTCCACTGCTAGACCACAGTCCTGCTCCAGCGAAACGAGAGAGGTGAGCAGCTCAGCCACGCCACCCCCGGAGGCTGTGGAATTGATATGGAGAACCCGGGCGTCCTTAAGGGTCCTGGCAACAGCGCGAATCTCCTCTATAAGTTCACCGCTCACAATTCGGCGATAGTCGTTCAGGGATTTTCGCTTTACTCCAACAAGCTCCAGCGTGGTAATACCGGTCTCAGACACTATCGTTCCTCATTCCATCCTTATTTCAGACACTATTGGCGACCTTCCTCAGTTGTTGCTCCATCTGCCCGGTAATGCCCTGTGGCTTCCCGTCGTCCACCATACTCATGGCCACCGTCAGCAGGATGACAGAGACAAATGCTTTTCCTTGATGTTCATAGATGCTAACATTACACGGCAGGAGCAGCCCGATATCCTTCTGCGCCTCTGAAGCCTCATAGGCAAAAGAGGATTGCAGGCCGCCAGGATGACATAGTTGCCATAGTCGGCATCCAGCTTTCTATTCAGGGTGGTTTCTGACGTCGGTTTCAGTTAAGATGCCAAATCCTTCCTTTCGCAGTTCTTCCTGAGGCCTCTGCAGGGCTTCTTCAAAGGAAGCGTTTACTTGTTTTCTATGGCCGTACATATTCATCAACTAGCGGCGGCGTACTTCTCCGG
>JBFEMR010000001.1:0-30622 GCA_041551495.1 Dehalococcoidia bacterium | reverse complement strand
GTTACCTCCCGGGCAAGCTCATCCCAATCAATTACATAAGCCCCCAGTTCTTTAAAAAAATTGGCTACCGTGCTTTTGCCCGTGCCTACACTTCCTGTCAGACCGACAATAATCATTTGCTCTTCATTTCGCCTTTTAAAGTATACCCAAGGTGGTTAGCGATCAGGCCAACAAACACACTAGCGCTTTACCTTTGGATCAAAGCGACAGATTGAGCAGCTATTCCCTCTTCTCGACCTATGAAGCCCAAACCATTGGTGGTGGTGGCCTTGATCGTTATTTGTGTTGAATCTATTCCTAAGACCTGACCTATTCTTATTCTCATCTCAGGAATGAAAAGTGAAAGTTTCGGGCTTTGAGCTATGATGGTAACGTCAATGTTAACAATCCTGAATCCTTTGGTTTTAAGCAGTTCATTGGTTTTACCTAATAAAAGTAGGCTTGAAACATTTTTATACTGCGCTTCTTGAGATGGGAATAGGGTGCCGATGTCACTCAGATTAGCAGCACCACATAAAGCATCTATCATGGCATGAACTACTACATCAGCATCACTCCAGCCCGACAAACCCTTGCCATAAGGGATATCGACGCCTCCCAAAATTAACCCTCGCCCCGAAACCAGGGGATGGCAGTCAAAGCCAGTGCCGATTCTTAATTTGTCTCTTTCCATTTTCTTGCAATAATACGTGCTAATTGCAAATCTTCAGTTGTTGTCACCTTTATATTTCTATAATCGCCCATATAAAGCTGTACCTTGCGTCCCAAGCGTTCCACCGCAGTTGCATCATCGGTAACCTCTGCGACAAGGTTCTCATAAGCCCTAGTTATCACATCAAAGCTGAATATCTGTGGAGTTTGTGCTGCCCATAGCCTATCACGCTGAATAGTTTTCCCAGTCAATCTTTCATCATTAGCAAGCTTGATAGTATCTTTAATCGGCACTGCGGCGACAGCGGCCCCAGTCTCCCGAACTACCTTCAGCCCATCTTCTATTAAATCTGAAGTCAAGAAAGGTCTGCCTCCATCATGAATCATGACTAAATCGCAATCCTCTATTTGCTTCAGTCCTGCCTTCACCGAATCCTGTCGCCGCGCACCACCCAGACATAAAGCAACTTTGGACCAGTTCCTCTCTTTTTTCAACTTCCGCCCTTGTGCTAGATCCTTATTATTCAATACCAGGACTATCTGCTGAATTGAGCTGTATCCCTCGCAAGTATCCACGGACCAAGCCAGTAAAGGTTTCCTCATTAGAGAAGCAAAAAGCTTGTTTATACCTCCCATTCGCTGGCTGGTTCCGGCAGCGACTATCACTACGCCCAACTTATTAGATCCGAGATTCAAATCTATTAATTTTACTCCTAAACTTTAAAAGTCAAAGAAAAAAAAATTAATATGATAAATCATGATGTAGAATAATTTATTCTTGCCCTGTATTTTTGCCCTTTTCATTTCGCATCTTACTTTCCCATTTAAGTCCTCGCCTAAGAGCTTCATCTATCGAGCTAACCTCGATTAAGTTAATGTCCGCAGGGTTAAAGGATTGTTTAAGTTCGCTCGCAATGGTAGGGACAAGCCTAGGCATAAGGCAGGATTTAAAGCCCAACCTGATGGCTTCAGCAATTCTTCTTTCTAGATGTGATACCCCTCTAAGCTCTCCATTTAACCCCACCTCTCCCAAAGCAACTAACCATGAAATTGGCCTTACATCACGAAAACTGGAAGCAATGGCTGAGGCGATTCCTAGATCAACCGCTGGCTCATTAACCCTTAAGCCACCAGTAACGTTAACTATAATATCCTGGTTGAAAAGCTTTAAGCCAGCACGCTTAGTAAGCACAGCAATTATCAATAACAGCCGATTAAAATCGATGCCGTTAGCGATGCGCCTCGGCGGGGTGAAGCTGTTAGGGGTAGTCAAAGCCTGAATTTCCACCAATAAGGGACGATTTCCTTCAAGAGTGGGCACAGCCACTGAGCCCATAGTTCCATCCTTGTATGCTGATAAGAAAACTTGAGACGGATTACCCACTTCTATCAGTCCTCTATCGCTCATTTCGAATATTCCCACTTCATGAGTGGAGCCGAAACGGTTTTTTACACTGCGTAGCACCCGGTAACTACTAAATGGTTCGCCTTCAAAGTAAAGTACCACGTCAACGATATGTTCCAATGTTCCTGGACCTGCGATAGTCCCTTCTTTGGTTACATGCCCAGTCATTAATAGGGGTATATCGTTCTGTTTTGCCCATCTCTCCAACCTCCAAGTGCACTCCCTTACTTGGGAAAGACTGCCCGGCATCCCAGCTACATCTTCTGAATACATAGTCTGTATAGAATCGACAATCGCCAATTCTGGTGAAAGTTCGTCCAAGCTATCTAATACGGCAGCTAAATCGGGCTCAGAGAGAAAGTATATCCCCTTGCCTCCTATACCGAGGCGCTCACTTCTAAGTTTAACCTGATTAATAGATTCTTCACCAGAGATATAGGCGACGGATCTATTATTCTTGGCCATCATAGCTGAAATCTGAAGTAAGAGCGTAGATTTGCCTATCCCCGGCTCGCCACCAACAAGCACCAGAGAGCCCGGTACTAAACCACCTCCCAGAACTCGATTTACTTCGGTAAAACCAAGGTGAAAGCGAGGAAAGTCACCCTTAGTTACTTGGGAAAGTTCCTGAGGTTTATTCCCTGTAGGGGAAAGCTGGCTGGGAGTCCGGGATAAAGTGACCCTAGTTTCTATGAAGCTATTCCATGCTTGACAATCAGGGCACCGCCCTAACCACTTGGGGCTTTCCTTGCCACATTGCTGACAAATGAAAACATTTTTAAATTTGGATTTACCCTGATTGCTAGATTTCAAGTCCCTTGGCTAAGATGCCTAATAATCGATAACGGCTATCTTTTCCCCGGTCTTAACTATTTGTCCTGGTGAAACTGCTACCTCTATAACTGAGGCTTTTGCTGGAGATAATATAGGATTTTCCATTTTCATTGCTTCTATGGTGCAAATCACGCCACCCTCTTCAACTGTATTCCCCACAGTTACCTCAACACGTATTATTTTCCCTGGTAGTGGTGCCTCAATTATTTCTTGAGCCATATTTATACAGCATCCTTGATCAAGGGTCTCATGGCAATTTTGTCCTCAACACAATCCACAATCACCGTATCTCCAGGCAGGAATTCACCTCGTAGCAAAGCTTCTGAGAGCTGATCCTCGACTAGATTCTGGATAGTGCGACGCAATGGGCGAGCTCCAAAAACAGGGTCGTAACCCTTGTTGCCTATAAATTCCTTGGCTTCATCGGTTACTTCCAAAGTAATGTTCTTCTCTTCGAGTGACGTGGCAACTTGGGCAAGCATCAGGTCAACGATTTGGCGAATATGCTCTTTGTTTAGAGCATGGAACACGACTGTGGCATCAATCCGGTTAAGGAACTCCGGCCGGAAAGCTTTCTTCATCTCCCCGAGAACTTTTTCCTTCATCTTCTCGTACTCCACTTGCTGTTTCCCCTCGCCCTCGACATGGGCAGCAAAACCGAGGCTCATATCACGCTTAATAAGCTCGGCGCCGGCATTGCTGGTCATAACAATAATGCTATTACGAAAATCGACCCTTCTCCCTTTGGCATCGGTCAAATGGCCGTCATCGAAGATCTGAAGCAGGATATTAAATACATCATAATGCGCCTTTTCAATTTCATCAAGGAGAATAGCACAGTAGGACTTTCGCCTTACCGCCTCAGTTAATTGGCCGCCTTCCTCATAGCCGATATAACCTGGCGGTGCTCCAACCAAGCGAGCTACAGTGTGGCGCTCCATAAACTCCGACATATCAAGCCTGACCAAAGTATCTTCGCTGCCAAACATAAACTCAGATAAGGCTCGTACTAACTCAGTCTTACCTACGCCTGTGGGGCCTAGAAAGATGAAGACGCCAATGGGACGCCTTGGGTCTTTTAACCCGGCTCGAGCTCTCCTTACCGCTTTAGCCACTGTATTTATGGCTTCATCTTGGCCAATGATGCGATGGTGTAGAGCCTCTTCCATCTGTAAAAGGCGGCTGGTTTCATCAATAGTCAGCTTTATTACAGGAATGCCCGTCCACATGCTAGCTACTTCAGCAATATCCTCTGAGGTAACTACAGGTCGGCCCTGCTCCTTCTTAACTTGCCACTCCTTCTCCATTGTCTCGATTCTTTCCGTTAGCTGAAGCTCACGATCACGCAATTCACCGGAATACTCATACTGTTGAGCTGCTATAGCTGTTTCTTTTTCTTTGCGCACACTTTCTAAGGCACGCTTGGCCTCGGCTAATCCAATAGGGGCACTACCACGTTTAATGCGTACTCGAGAACTAGCCTCATCTATCAAATCAATAGCCTTGTCAGGCAAAAACCGGTCTGCTATATATCTTGTAGCCAATGTAGCTGCTGTCTGTAAAGCCTCGTCACTTATGTCCAGTTGGTGAAATTCTTCATACCTATGTTTAATGCCACGCAATATTTCCAGGGTTTCCTCCATGGTAGGTTCAGCTACCAAAACAGGTTGAAAACGTCGTTCCAAAGCCGGGTCCTTCTCTACATATTTACGATAGTCGTCCAAAGTAGTGGCGCCGATACATTGAATCTCGCCACGAGACAAAGAAGGCTTTAAGAGATTAGAGGCATCAACTGCACCTTCAGCTGCTCCGGCACCAACGATAGTTTGCATTTCATCAATAAATAGAATGCAGTTACCGGCCGTTTTCTCTTCTTCAATGACCCTCTTCAGCCTCTCTTCAAATTCACCACGGTATTTTGTTCCTGCTACTAAAGCACCTATATCTAATGCAATTATTCTCTTGCCTTGTAAGACTTCAGGAACCTCGCCAGCTATAATGCGCTGTGCTAACCCTTCAACAATAGCTGTTTTACCTACACCTGCTTCACCTATAAGTGCAGGATTATTTTTAGTACGACGACTCAGTATTTGCACTATCCGTTCAATCTCTTTGCTACGCCCAATAATGGGGTCAAGTTTATCCGCTCGGGCGAGTGCAGTTAAATCGGTTCCAAGTTGGTCCAGTGTTGGTGTGCGTGTGGTAGCGCGACCTGTAGTACGAGTTCGCACAGATTCCTGCTTAGCAACTCGATTGACTTCATCGCGTGTTCGCTCCAAGGTAATACCAAAACTCTCTAAAACACTAAAAGCTACTCCTTCGCTTTCGCGTAATAATCCGAGTAGCAGGTGTTCAACACCTATGTAACTCGAATTAAGACGACGTGCCTCATCCACAGCAAACTCAATTGCTCTTTTCGCACGGGGAGCAAGGTCAACCTCTCCCTTAGTAGCTCGACGCTCTCCTTTCCCAATTACAAATTCTATAGCCGCCTGTATCTTACTAACCGAGATACCAAAATTACTTAAGACTTTAGCCGCAACACCTGACTCCTCACCCGCTATACCTAACAGTATATGTTCAGTATCAATGTAATTATGGCCCAAGCGTTGTGCCTCTCCTTGAGCCCGAGTTAACACCCTACGAGCTCCTTCAGAAAATCTCTCAAATCCTGTGCTCATTTCAATCCTATTATTAGCTTTATCCTAAAGTATAGAGCATACTACCATTTCCGTCAATAAGCCTAGCCTGCTTGAACTAAACGATAACATGGTAATATACTATAATACACGAAATTTCATTGAAGGTTAATAATAATGCGAGTCAGCGGTGGCAAGGTAAAGGGAACCCGACTAAAAACTCTATCAAAACGCACAGTTAGGCCTACGACCAGTGTAGTAAGGCAAGCTATATTCTCTCTTTTGGAAAATAGAACTACTAAATGGCACTATGTTCTTGATTTATACGCTGGTAGCGGGACTTTGGGTATTGAAGCTCTGAGCCGCGGTGCAGAATGGGTAGATTTCGTTGACTGTAAAAAAAGTTGTTGTGACCTTATAAGAAATAACTTAGAAAAAATAAGGGGATTGGAGTGGGCTCATATTTATTGCTGTAATGTAAGCAAAGCAATTAATTTCCTCACAAGGAGCTATGACATTATCTTCATAGATCCACCTTATTCCGATTCTACTGCAAATAATTTACTGGTAAATCTGGCCAAGTCGAAATTGCTGGGGGAAAACTCCACAATCGTACTTTGCCACGCAAACCGGTTCCCGTTAAATTCAGACTACGATGGTCTTCATCTTATTGAGCAACGCCGCTATGGTGACACTTATATTTCCATATACCAAAAGGAGGTTTAAATATGGTAATTGCAGTTTATCCAGGTACCTTTGACCCTCTTACCTACGGGCATATGGACATCATTGAACGAGCAGCAGCCCTGGTCAGTAAGCTCATTGTCGGTATCTATGAAAATCCCAGTAAACAGCCGCTCTTTTCTCTGGAGCAAAGGGTAAGTTTGGTGGAGGAAGCAGTAAGTGAATTGTCAAACGTTCGTGTTAAAGCTTTTAAGGGTTTAACTGTGGATTTTATGCGACAGGTAGGTGGAAAGGTTATGATCCGTGGTTTGAGAGCAAATTCTGACTTCGAACGTGAATTTGAAATGGCACTGATGAACAGAAAGCTTGCGCCAGATATTGAGCTGCTTTGCTTAATGACCAGCTCGCAGTATCAATTCCTTAGCTCTTCCTTGATCAAGGAAGTGGCTAAATTAGGAGGTTGTCTCGAAGGCATGGTTCCTCCCCATGTGGCTATAGCTCTAAAGGAAGAATTTTCGGTGCCTATGGAGCTTGCCACTGGCAACGGTAAAATGTAAAATTAGGAGTTAAAGATTAAGGAGGTAATAGACAGATGGCATATAAGATTAACGAAGAGTGTATTAGTTGTGGTGCATGCGAACCAGAATGCAAAAATGAAGCCATAACCGAAGGGGACGAAATCTATGTAATTGACCCGAATAAGTGTACTGAATGTGTCGGCTGGTTTGAGACGCAAAAGTGTGTTGAGGTTTGTCCAGTAGATTCCTGCATTCCCGACCCAGAACATAAGGAGACAAAGGAGCAATTGTTGGATAAGTGGCGCAAGCTACATCCCGGTGAGACGCCAGTTGCTAACTAGGAAGTTATTAGAAGTCTGCCCATGGGCTATCTAAAAACGTTGCATAGAACTGTAGCCATATGAATCACATGGTCTAAATCCTTGAAAGATAGTAATACAAAATTCGAAAGTGAAAACTTCTGAGAAAGATAATGCAAATCTAGATTTGAACTCAACCTGAAGATTTAACATCATAACTTGATGAAGAAAACCGTGAATACAGATTTCATTCTAAATATGTAAAGTAGACAATAGGAATGTGGTTGGCTCATGTCGCTGTGGGATTGTCAATTGCTAGCTATCAAGATAGCCTGGAATTTGTGATATTGGCAAACGTATTTCACCACCTGCCAAGTGTGGATCAATTAATAGTTGATGCAGGGTTAGCAAAAAGAGAATTTCATGATGCTGAACTTCACACTCCTTTTTTTGCACTCGGTGTCGCAGCGATTGCTGCATTGTTTTCCTGGAAATATGCTGTGCTTGCGTTGATTTGCATCGGCATACACCTCTTAATGGACTTACCTACAGAGACAGGGTTGATGTTGTTCTATCCGTTCAGTAGAAGGCGATTCACACTTAATTTGTGGAAAGATACGGGTGGGTGGGGATTCAAAGGTTTTTATCGACAAAAATGGGCAATCGCTTTAGAAACGCCGGTATGGCTGTTCTTTTTTTACAGATTAATCGTTACTATTATTTAAATCTAGCACGGCAGTTTATTCAGAAGACTCCACTTTATTGCTTATCTGGCAGGGCAAATTTAACAGGCAACAACCTCGGACTCCTATTTGAAACCAATCACGGCAAAGTTATCTAGTGTTGAAGGAACAGCTAGTAAATATAAATCAGTGGAAAACTAGCTGACGTATATATTTAGGGAGATTTTTAGTGTGACTTATAAGCGACATCTCGCTGTAAGCCCTTATAGCAACATAACAATCACCACATCGGTTAGTTCGGGAAAAATCTTCTATCATTTCTTTTTGAGTAGCATATTTGTGGCGGTGCAGTGAACAGGGAGCCAAGCTTCCATCGGGCATTACAACAAGAAATCTTATGCCTGCCTTACAATTTGGCATATGTTTTCGTTCAAAAAATTTCAAAGTTTCTATGAGTGTAAGCTCTGGGTTAATAAGATGGTTATTCTGTTTCTTTAATATTAACAATTCGTCAATAGACTGACGTAAAATCTTCAAATCATCCCCATTATTTAGGCAATAGTCTTTGTTACCTGTTCGCAGGGCAGTATATGCGCTATACGATATGTCTATACCCCACTCAGCAGCTTTCTTCGTCAATGGCAATATTTCCTTTGAATTAATTCTAGTTATAGCTGTGTTTAAAATAATATCTCGAAACCCAAACCTTGCTAGCCTGGGAAGATTCTGCTCTAAACGTTTATAAAGACCTGGTCGTTGTCTAAATTCATCATGCCTCTCATCAGGGAAGTCAAGCGATACAGAGAATTGATGTACCCCTGCTTCACGTAATTGGAGATAATTTCCTTCGTTCAGTAGCACCCCATTGGTAACGAGTATTACATATTCAGCCCCAGCCTGCTTGATAGCCTGGACTATTGCGGCTATATCTTTACGAAGAAGTGGCTCTCCACCGGAAATCTGTGCTGCGACTGGTTTCAGTCGCCGTGTTATGGCTCCATATTCCTCTGGTTTAATTTGCTTTTCATCCTTTATGACCCCTCCGAGGTTACAGTGGCGGCAATTGCAATTGCAAGAAAGCGTTACCTCATAAGAAACTACTATGGGGCGATTGGTTATGTAGTTATGTATTTCCTTAGTGGTCATTCTCATGCCCTGCAATATAGAAATATTTGCCATTTATTATCCTTCTATTTGAAACCAATCACTGTACAATTACCTAATCCTGAGGAATATGCTAATGTCAGTTTATTCATGATTTTACCTGAATTAGAGCCAGGATTAAATTGGTCTTTTGACCGTTCGTACATTTTCAAATGCTTTAGCAATGGTATAACCAGCATAGATATACTTATATATTCTCTATACCGGGTGGAAAATACATTATTGAATCCAGCGCGCTTCAGCATATCTGTAAGAGTTCTTGTCGTGAATTGATTTATATGCAGCCTCCTTAAATTCCACCATCTTCTTCTGAATATTTTCGCCAGTATGCTCTCAATATCTGGGGTTGACGTTGCTAGCAACCCTTCAGGCTTGAGTATCCTACGGACTTCTTTCAGTACTATGAGTGGGTATGGCACATGTTCTAGCACTTGCCATAAAGTAACTACATCGAAATAGTTGTCTGGGAATTGCAGCTCTTCAAAAGGCTTTGCTTCTACATCCAATCCAAATTCCCTTTCCGCATATTCTGCCGCATCTTGTGATATTTCAATCCCTTTAGTAGTATATCCAGCTTTAGTGGCGTTAAAAAGAAAAAAACCTTCTCCACAACCTATATCTAGGAGTGTTTTTCCGTCCTTGTGTTTCCTAATTAATCCCAGTTGTGATTTGGCTGCACGCAAACGACTTCCTCGAATAATGGGGGCATCGTTATTTCCCATCTTAGAATAGTCCCCATTGATTTTGCTCGCTTTTTCAGTGGGATTTGCATATATAAGATGACAGTTCTTACATTTGACGTACCTTCCATGTGTATTTTCCCATAGCATATATACGGTCTTTATGCCCTTTTTAAGATCGGCTTCCCCCATATTTGAGTCAATCATCACAGTGGCATCGTCCCACCCACAGTTAGGACAGTTGCGATATTCAAAGGGTGAATCCATCTTATGGTAACTTTAAAGTCGTTCTGCCTTTTTATATGCGGCGTCTACAGATTCTATGATCAAAGAGCGGAATTTCCCCTTCTCTAATTGAAGAAGAGCCTCGGTAGTTGTTCCCCCAGGTGAAGTAACCATATTCTTCAAATCGGCAGGATGTTTGCCTGTCTTTACAACAGTACGTGTAGAGCCAAGTATAGTTTGAATTGCTAGTTCTTGGGACAGATCACGAGGCAAACCAATATGAACGCCAGCATCTATGAATGCTTCAATAAAGAGAAAGACATAAGCCGGACCACTGGCGCTTAGAGCAGTGGCCATATTTAAATATTTCTCATCGGCAACGTAGATTTCTTTACCCAAAACTCCCAGTACAGTCTGAGCCAATTTTTTTTGCCTTTGCTTAGTATCAACAGTTGCTGTCCAGATAGTCATTCCCTCGCCGATTTGCGCTGGCATATTAGGCATTGCTCTAACTACAGAAGCATGTTTTAAACCATGGCATAAGGTGGATAGAGTAGCCCCAGCTACTATAGATAATATTAACTGTTCAAGCGCCAAACCTTTTATATTTTCCATCACCTGAGGCAAATTCTGAGGTTTCACTGCCAAGATAATCAAATCGGTATTTGTCACCGTCTTTCTATTATCGGCTAATGTGCCAACTCCATATTCCTTATTCAATATTTCACGTCGCATTGGACTGATATCACTAACCACTATATCTTGTGGCGCAGTCACCTTTTTCATTAAAAGGCACTTAATAATCGCTTCTCCCATAGCGCCCCCCCCAATAAATGCTATCTTCATTTCTCCTCGCTCCTTTTTGCTCATTTCATGAACCTACAACTATGTTCACCACTCGATTGGGGACATAGATGACTCTAGTGAGTTTCTTGCTATTAATATAGGCTTTCACCCGCTCTCGACTCAGCGCTAATTCCTTGGCTTCAGCTTCGCTTATGGAGGCTGGTACAAGCAATTTATCACGAAGTTTACCATTTACCTGTATGATGAGAGTAACCTCTTCCTCCTTGGCTAGCTCTTGATCATACTCAGGCCATGGTTGATTATGAATGGTATAGGAATGCCCCGTTCTAGCCCATAGTTCCTCGGCAAGATGAGGAGCGGTAGGGGCAAGGAGAAGCAAGAAATAGCTAATAGCTTCCCGCCATAGAGCATCGGACACTGTCCCGCGCTCTTTAACTTTGGATAGATAGTTGCTGAATTCCATAAGGCTTGCCAGCATGGTATTAAAACGGAATTCTTTTATATCAGCAGTCACTATTTCAATTGTCTTATGCGTTAAATGCAGGAACTCTTTTTCAGTCTTAATATCAACGACACGACGTGTATAATCCGCCGTTACTAAGCTCCAGACCCGGTTAAGCCACCGACTAATACCTACGATACCCCTGTCATTCCACTCTCCCCCCAGCTCCCATGGACCAACGAACATGACATAACCACGAACGGCGTCAGCTCCGAATTCTTCAACATATTCGTCAGAGCCAATCACGTTGCCTCTAGATTTGCTCATCTTATCACCACGATAGATTATAGTCCCCTGATTGAAAAGACGAGCAAATGGCTCATCAAACTCGACCACACCCATATCCCTTAGTGCCTTGATGAAAAAACGAGTGTAGAAGAGGTGCATGACCGCGTGCTCGGCGCCACCAGTATACGAATCCACCGGCAGCCAATACTTCACTTTCGCGGCATCAAAAGGTGAGTTTCTAGTTTCTGGACTGGTGTATCTTAGGAAATACCAAGAGGAACATATAAAAGTATCCATGGTATCGGTTTCTCTTCTTGCCATCCCAGAACATTTGGGACAGGCAGTATTGACAAACGACTGGCAATATTTCAAAGGAGATTCTCCGGTTGGCTTAAATTCTGCATTGGGAGGAAGCAGAACAGGCAAATCCGCTTCAGGCACAGGGACTATGCCACATTTATCACAATAAATTATGGGTATCGGTGCTCCCCAATATCTCTGTCGGGAGATAAGCCAATCACGAAGGCGATAGATAATCGTACGCCTCCCCCATCCTTTTGCCTCAAGTAAATTACAAATTGCCTCATACCCTTGTTCACTGGGTAATCCGTTAAACTCTCCGGAATTTACCATTGTACCTGAATCAGTATATACTTCCGCCAATTCCCCCCTCGTCCAATTGGGTGGAGCAATGACTATTCGCACAGGTAGCTTAAATTTCCTGGCAAACTCCAGGTCTCGTTCATCATGAGCAGGTACTGCCATTACTGCTCCTGTGCCATAAGTCGGCAATACATAATCGGTAATCCAGATAGGCACTCGTTCATCATTCAAAGGATTAACAACGTAACTTCCCAGAAAGACCCCTGTTTTTTCCTTGCCCAGTGCCAATCTTTCGTACTCTGTTTGCTGACGACACCAAGTAATGTACTTCTCTACTTCAGCTTTGCAATCAGGGGTCGTTAATTTGGGTACTAAGGGATGCTCCGGAGCCAACAGGAAAAAAGTCACACCAAAAATAGTATCAGGGCGGGTAGTAAAAACCTTTATCTCTTTCTGATCAATGCTATTATTTTCGAGCCGGAATGAAATTTCAGCACCCTCGCTCTTACCCACCCAGTTTTTTTGCATTATCTCTATACGTTCCGGCCAGTCCAGACGACTATGATCGAGTAGTTCCTCGGCGTATTTAGTAATCCTGAAGAACCACTGCTCTAACTCTTTTTTTATCACTGGTGTGCTACATCTCTCACAAAAACCTTCTCCTACCACCTGTTCGTTAGCCAGCACTGTCTGACATTTAGGACACCAGTTAACAGGAGCTTTAGCACGATAGGCCAGGCCAGCTTGGTAAAATTTAAGGAAAAACCACTGTGTCCATTTGTAGTAATCTGGCAGGCAAGTGACTACTTCACGGCTCCAGTCATATATTGCCCCCATAGTCTTTAGTTGCCGGCGCATATTCTCTATATTCCTCATCGTCCAATCATAAGGGTGAATTCCATGATTGATGGCAGCATTTTCTGCCGGTAAACCAAAAGCATCAAACCCCATAGGGTGAAGCACATTATAGCCTTGCATCCTTTTAAATCTGGCATAAACATCTGATGGTGCCAGAGCATACCAATGGCCGATGTGCAGGTCTCCAGATGTATAGGGAAACATAGTCAAGGCGTAAAATTTAGGGCGCTTACTATCTTCCTTTACCTCATAAATGTGGTCAGCTGCCCACCTCAGTTGCCATTTGCCCTCTATTTCATGAGGGTTATATTTCTGAGCCATATTTGCCAAAGTTTACCCCAAGTCAGTACGAATTAAAAGTCCCCTTCCTCTCATGAATGAGGAAAAGCCAACCACAGCAAAACAGGTCAAACACATCGCTCGGTATGCATATCAAGTGAACTAAGGCTCACTAATATATTACTGTAATGGGCATATGCCCGATATGGGGGGCGAGTAATAGAATATGATATTTTTCAAACTGAAGGTTGGGGTGGAAGGTTAGCCTACGCTATCCTCCAGTATCATTTTAATAGCACCTCTGGGGCATACCGTGGTACATATACCGCACCCTTTGCAGTAGGTATAATCGATCTCGATTTGATTCATATTGTCATTCCTTGTTACGGCTAAGTCAGGGCAAAGCAATCTGCACAGGTCACAGATATGACACATCTCCTGGTTTATTAGTGGTATATGTGTTCTTCCTACCACGGGGGTTAACCTATCGCTTTTCCCTACTAATGTCTCGTGTATTTGATTGGACTTGTTTCTGCCCAGTCTGTATCCGATATCCATAGCCTTTAAATTCAACTGTTTCAACCTTTCTGGAACAATTTCTCTAATTGCAGATTCCAGCGCCTCTTTGCTAACTACTTCGGTTATGTTTACGGCTGCGCTCAGAATGATTACATTGGCAACTGTTCCGTCACCGAGTTCCCTAACTGCCGTTTCGATAGCGGGAATCCCTATATGTTCTAAACCTTCCATCTCCTTGGGAATAACACACTCATCAAAAATAACGACTCCCTCGCCAGGTTTGACTCTTTCGATATACATGTTATAAGCAGTCTGGTACATGGCAATCAACATATCAACAGCAATAACATATGGAAAGATTATTGGCTTATCAGATATCACCACTTCTGCTCTGCAAGCCCCTCCTCTAGCCGCTGAGCCATAGGAATTCGTGCTGCTAATATATTTTCTGTCATTAAAAGCCGCTTGACCTAGTATAGTGCCAGCCAAGACAATCCCCTGTCCTCCAAAACCACACACTATGACTTGCCTAATAGGCGCCATTAGTGAACTCTCCAGTTATTATCTTACCCCTTAGTTCCTCTGGCGATGATTTCTTAGCCTTGTTCTTGGTGATACACTTATCCATCAGGTTCTTGATCATAGCTACAGGAGTATCGAGTTGGTTGTGTCTGCCAAATTGGGTCGGGCAAGGTGATAAAACTTCAATGAAGCAGAAACCATTAATTTGTAATGCTTTCTTGATGGCGACCATCAGGGCAAAGGGTTGAGTTACCGAATAGCGGGCCACATATGTGGCGCCAGCAGCAATAACAAGCTTGCAAAGGTCAAATGGCTGATAAGGATTCCCTTTGGTTGTTGTTCGCGTAAAGGCATCTACAGATGTAGTAGAGGAGACTTGTCCTCCTGTCATACCATAAACCATGTTGCTGGCACAGATAACAGTCAAGTCTACATTTCTACGTGCAGCATGAATAAGGTGGTTTCCCCCAATATCAGCTAAATCGCCATCTCCACCGATAACCACCACCCTCAATTTTGGGTTAAATAACTTAGCTCCTGTGGCAGCTGGAATAGCCCTCCCATGCAGAATATGAAGAGTATCAGCATTAAAGTGTGGGCTTGGTATCCAGGCAGCACAACCTATGCCAGAGACGAACAACATCTCATCCATGTTTAACTCAAGCTGATGGATTGCCCTTAAAATCAACCCCATCAAAATTCCATGACCACAGCCGGGGCAGAAAGGTGTTGAAGTTATTCCCGGTCGCAAGTATTGCTGCATATCCCTGGACATTACAGATACCTCCTTAATTGCTCTATAATGGCATCAGGGTATATGATTTCCCCATTAGTTTGAGTAAACGCTACCACTTGACATGAGACGTACTTCCTTACTTCTCCTGCCACCTGTCCTTTGTTCATCTCGGGAATAAACAACACGTTAGCTTTTGCTCCGATATGCCTTTTCAAGCTGTCGGGAAAAGGCCACAAAGTCTTGAGTCTGATCATTCCGATTTTTTTACCTTCCGCTCGCAGGGCCTCAACGGCAAATAGGGAACTCCTTGCCGTAAAGCCATAACTAATAATAATTACCGTGGCATCTTCCAAATAGTAGTTCTCGTAGTCAATAATTTTTTCCCTATTGCTTATTATTTTCTCATTTAGCCTTGAAACCAACGTGTCTTGGACTACCCCGTCATCAGTTCTTCTGACACCATAATTGTCATGTGTCGAGCCAGTCACTAGCACCTTCGCGCCTTCACCAAAAGTGGGCATGGGTGGGATGCCATCCCTTTCCTCAGTACCAAATGGAGCTGCACCTGCCTTCTTCCTGCGGTTGAATATTTCAATATCCTTCACCACGTCCATTCCCTCACGCAGATGACCGATTGCTTCCTCAGTAAGCAACAAAACAGGAACCCGGTATTTCTCCGTAAGATTAAAAGCATTGATCGTCTGTTCATATGCTTCCTGTATCGACCAAGGTGATATGGCGATAATCTGATAATCTCCTGACGAACCCCACTTGGCCTGCATAATATCTCCACTTGCTACCCGTGTCGCCTGCCCCGTACTAGGACCTGCCCGTTGAACATCCACGACCACAATTGGTGTTTCTGTCATAGCAGCATATCCGATTCCCTCTTGCATCAAGCTGAAGCCAGGTCCTGATGTAGCGGTCATGGCTTTAGCGCCAGCCCATGATGCCCCAATAACTGAGCAGATAGCGGCAATTTCATCCTCCATCTGCATAAATACACCCCCAATCTCATTAAACCTGATTGAAATCCTCTCCATGATCTCGGTTGAGGGGGTAATGGGATAGCCAGCATAATAACGACATCCCGCTCTAATGGCACCTTCGACGATTGCCTCATTCCCAGAAAGATAATACTTTCCCATGTCTCTGTATTTTATTCTTATCCCCAATGTCGACGGAATCTCTTCTAGCTAGCGTTGGCACAGCGCAAAGTATCTTTTACAAATACCTATAACATCCAAAATTAACTTGTTTCAGTAACCTCGAGTACGGTTATGTTCTTTTTAGCCAATTCCTCCATGAAATTTTTGTAGACTTTTCCTTCTATAGCATCCTCAGGAGCCACTATACCCTTCTTTTCTATTTCTCCCCTCCCAATGAGTTTAGCCCCTATCGCGGCGGGGAAGCCGGTCACCCTTCCCATAGCAGAAATCCCGCACTCTATATCCGCCTCCTCCCACATATAATAATCAATTTTCATTTTGTGTCCGTTTTTTGTTCCAGTTACTGTGTTCCACATAACGCATACGTCAGCATCACCCTCCACTGCCTTGAGCTTAGGCCCAATAATGGATAATAAGAAATCCCTAGGTGCTACCTTCATGCCCCTGAACTCAACAGGCGTAAGGTCGAGCATTCCAAATTCTTTGAGTGTATCTATCGACTCAAAATGGCCTGGCCATCTGATAGTCTTCTCTGCGAATTCATTAAGTTGTGGTCTCGTATGAATATAAGAAGGCATGCCAGAGGTCACGGCGCACTCTAATTCCTCATTCTTACCAAATTTGGTAAATCTGAATTTTTCACGATCACTCAGTGCCGGTATTTCCACTACCTTGCCATTCTTTATCACTTCCACTTGAATCATGTATTGTCTTAAGACATGTTCGAATGCCCAAGTAATCATGTATTTTAAGGGATATTTAACACTGACTTCCTTAGTAGGGATGCCGCCGACTCTTGCTATCGCTGACTCGGCCGTGTCCATTTTCCTGATAGCTTCACCAATTGTAATATTACTTAAACCGGGGGCAAAGCCTAATCCGTCAACGAATATGACGTCATTCTCCGTGGCTCTCTTATGGAGGTATTCCCCATACTCCTCCAAGGTCATTTGATCCGGAATATTTAAGCCTTCTGTCTCATAAGGGTCCGGCCGTCTATGATAATCTTCCAGTATATCAACGACATCTAATCCGACTTCAATCGCAGCCTCGGCAGTTGTATAACTTATTTTCCTAGCAGGTAGGGCAATGATGCCAACGTCATATTCGTTCATGAGTATTTTCATATCCGCGGTATTACTGACATCAAGAAAGTGCAGTTTGAGTTTGCTGCTATTTATCCGTTTCTGTAGTCTCTCCAGATTGCCTCTCTGCTTATCTACTATTCCTACTATTTCCACCTCATTACCCCTGACTAGCTCCCAGGCACTCGCCGCACCCACTTTACCCGAACCAATAACTAAGATTTTCATATTAACTCTGTTTTTGCCTCCTGCTGATATTTCCTGCCAATCAATGTATTCCTTGCTTGGGGCAAGGCAGCTTGCCCGTGCTGTGTCTTTTGGTGTCTCAGGTCATAGAAGTGTAATACTTTCATCATTTGCGAGCAAATGTACTCGTTCAGATGATTGAAGACACCTCCTCCTTTCCTTTGTTTTCTCAAGATTGACGCCTAATCTGGCAAGGTAGACAAACACAAAAAAAGATCCACCCACAGGACAGAAGACTAGATGAGAGATTTTGCGAGTCAAGCTGACAATGGAATCGAGTGGGGATTTGAGAATTGCATACTAATTTGAATATTTTTACATGGGAACTAGTTAATCAGCGCAAATTTAATAGGGGGATAGAAATACACTCAATGAAGAGCTCGAAATTCCTTTAGAGGATTCTGAATCAAAGGTACATAAACATATAAGAATTAGCTCAAGCTTTAACAAGATAACCAACTTTCTCGTCTTTACTTTTAGATTATCTACAAAAACATATAGAAATGTTAGGGAAATACATATCCCCCAAAACTCAAGCTTATTTACCTTTGGATTTCACGCAAATACAAATATCGACATCATCAATGCGTGAATCCACTCAATACCCAGTTACAGTTGCCAAAATTTAGGCTTTCTCTATTCTGAACACTTTCGTGCCGCACCTAGGACAGGCACCCTGGGTTGCCGGTCTACGGTTCTTGAGCATAACACGTCTTGGGTTGCTTATTTCTACCTTTTTCCTGCACTTCATGCAATAAGCTGTCGCCATCATAACCTCCTTATTAAGTTTACTATACCTATATTGTTACTATAAGAACAAAACTTTGTCAATACCCTATAGATTTCCAAAGCCAAGATTGGATAAATTAACCATTATAGTAAGCTAATAAGAATCCCAAATGTTTCAAGTCCTAGCACTAAACCATATGCAACACTCTATTATAAAGTGCCTAGCTTTTGCAGTGCTGTATTTAATCGCTCCAGGCATTTCTCCTTTCCCAATACTGCCATGGTTTGAAACAATGGTGGTGCCGCAACTCGACCTGTAACAGCTATTCTTAATAAACCGAAGAATTTTCCTGTTCCTAAGTTTAGCTCCGCAGCGAGCGGGCGCAGAACATCTTCTAGTCTGGTGGCTTCCCAGGTTGTTACCTCTTCTAATATTTGCAGAGTAGTTATGATAGCTTGAGTAGCAGATTTGGCACCCAATTCTTTATTCAATAACAAGTTTGTATCATATTGCAGCTCGTCGACGAAGAAAAAGTTAACTAGTTGAGGAATTTCAGCCAGAGTTTTGGCTCGTTCCTGGACGAGAGACAGCACCTTGTTGATGTAATTATTGTTCAGCGGACGTTCTACTAACTTGGGTAAATCCTTGTCCAAAAATGGTATGGATTGCTGAACAAATTCTCCTAGACTTAGTTTACGCAAATAAACCCCATTCATCCATTCCAGTTTATCTTTATTAAATATAGCTGCTGTTTTGCCTACTCTGTCCAGAGAGAAGTACTTTATTAATTCTTCTCTCGATAATAACTCTGTTCGGTCGTCCAGTGACCAACCCAAAAGTGCCAGGAAGTTAACCATAGCATCTGACAGATAACCTTGCTCTTGATATTCGGTGATAGTAGTTGCGCCATGCCTCTTGGATAGTTTGGCACGATCAGATCCCAAAATCATAGGTAAATGAGCAAATTGTGGGGCTTTCCAGTTTAGAGCCTGGTAAAGCAAAACATGGCGCGGAGTACTAGAAAGCCATTCATCGGCCCTAAGGACATGTGAGATAGTCATTAAATGGTCATCTACTATACTGGCTAAATGATATGTAGGGTAACCATCAGATTTAAGCAAGATAAAGTCATCCAGGACATCATGTTTGAAAGTCACTGTTCCGCGAATTAAATCGTAGACATTTGTTTCGCCTTCGAGAGGGGTTTTAAAGCGAATTACAGGATTAATACCGGTTGCCTGCAATCGCGTCCTTTCAGCTTGTGTTAAGTCCCGGCAATGACGATCATATTTCGGTGGCTGTTTTCGTTTTGCCTGTTCTTGGCGCATCCTATCCAATCGTTCCGGAGAGCAGTAGCATAAATATGCATGATCTTTCTCAAGCAATTTCTGTACAATTTCATTGTAAATGGATAACCGTTGTGATTGAAAATAAGGTCCTTCATCCCAATTTAATCCCAGCCACTGCAAGCTATTTAGTATTATATCCACCGCTCCTTCCACCTTACGGGTAACATCGGTGTCTTCAATCCGTAAGATAAACTTGCCACTGTGATGGCGAGCAAAGAGCCAATTGAACAGGGCAGTTCTGATGTTACCTAAATGTGGGTATCCTGTGGGGCTCGGCGCAAAACGTAGTCTAACCAACTGTTCCGACTCAGACCGCATTGCGCTATATTTTGAAGACTTAACCTTACTTGGAGAGAGTCTGATGTAGCTTTTTCAACCGCTCCAGATGCTTCCTAAGTCTCTGGGCAAGTTGTTCGACCTGGTTCAGGGCATTTTGAGTATCTTCCATCTCGGTGGTTATCTTAAATAATATTTCGCTTTGCCGTCCACTTAATCCGGCTTCAAAATTAGCTATTTCTTCTATTCCAGCCTCTCCCATTAACTTGGACAAGAGGGTGCTTTCTCTGTCCGCCTGTTCTTTGGCTAGTTCTTCGTAGGACTTCATAGCTTCCGCTTCCTTTCTTTTTTTCCAGGTTATTGAAATTCTAACATGGCTCAATGTCCCAAACAAGACCTAGAATAAACATAACATCTATAGATGGTGCTGTTCTTATGCCTGATTATGCAAAATTCCGTTGTTTCTTATATATTAATGTGAGTCGCTTGTTTATTATTGTAGAGAATAACCAAGATGTCGCAATTTAGAATAGTTTCTGATTTTGGTCTAACTGGTGATCAACCCCAGGCTGTCGACAAGCTGGTTGAAGGGCTTAACAAAGATTACCGTGAACAGACATTGCTGGGCGTCACTGGCAGCGGTAAAACATTTACCATGGCTAATATCATTAAGAGAATGCAAAAGCCAACCCTGGTCATTTGTCATAACAAAACCCTGGCTGCTCAGCTAGCTACCGAGTTTAAGGAATTCTTTCCTGATAATGCTGTAGAGTATTTTGTTAGCTACTATGATTATTATCAGCCGGAGGCTTATGTCCCAAGTACCGACCTCTACATAGAAAAGGAGACTGACATAAATGAGGAGATTGACAAACTACGGCATGCTGCTACCAGGTCTCTATTCACCCGCCGAGATGTAGTTATTATAGCCTCTGTCTCCTGTATTTATGGATTGGGTGCACCTGAAGAATACAAGAGTTTTGTACTCAGTATTGAAAGCAATAAACGCTACAATCGCGACAAGCTGCTTCATCGCTTGGTGGATATGCAATACGAAAGAAATGATTATGATTTTACCAGAGGCAGATTTCGTATCCGAGGGGATACTCTAGAAATACAGCCGGCTTATGAGGAAACGGCTTTGAGAATCGAATTCTGGGGGAGCGAGATTGAACGCATTGTAGAAATAGAACCTCTGACCGGTGAATTGTTAACCGATCGTAAGCAAGTTGATATTTACCCTGCCAAGCATTTTGTTACCTCTCACGATAAGCTGGTGGCAGCAGTCGAAGATATAAAAATTGAACTACAGGAACGATTAAAGGAGTTACAGAGCCAGGGTAAACTATTGGAAGCCCAGAGGCTTGAGGCTCGAACCAATTATGATATCGAAATGCTTCAAGAGGTAGGATACTGCACCGGAGTGGAAAACTACTCACGACATCTCCAGAGGCGAGCGCCCGGAAGCACACCCTGGACTTTACTGGATTATTTCCCCAATGAATTTCTGCTTTTCATTGATGAATCACACATGACCGTACCACAGATAAGGGGTATGTATCATGGTGATATTTCTCGAAAGCAAACGCTGGTTGATTATGGTTTTCGTTTGCCTTCCGCCTTAGATAACCGTCCTATGAATTTTACCGAGTTTAACGAGCACATTAACCAGGTTATTTACGTCTCTGCTACACCCAAGCCATATGAATATGAGCGAAGCCAGCAAATAGTAGAGCAATTAGTTCGCCCCACTGGCTTGCTGGAGCCTACCGTTGAGGTTAAGCCAGTAAAAGGACAAATAGACGACCTTATCTATCAAATAAAGACGAGGGTGGATAAAGGAGAGCGCTGTTTGGTTACTACATTGACCAAGCGAATGGCTGAGGAATTAAGCGATTATTTGAAAGAAATGGAAATTAAGACTCATTACCTGCACTCAGAAGTAGAGACCTTAGAGCGAGTAGAAATTCTCCGCGATCTCCGTCTCGGTGTCTATGATGTTGTGGTGGGTATTAATCTTTTACGTGAGGGTTTGGATTTACCTGAAGTGAGCCTGGTAGCTATAATCGATGCTGATAAGGAAGGTTATCTAAGATCTGAGGAAGCGCTTATTCAGACGATGGGGCGCGCCGCGAGACATATAAATGCTCATGCCATACTTTACGCTGAAAATATTACACAATCCATGCAGAAGGCTATAAAGGAAACCAACCGCCGCCGTCAAGTGCAGGAAGCTTACAACAAGGAGCATGGTATAACCCCGCAAGGAATTAAGAAGGCAATCAAGGATATAACTGAGAGGGTTCAAACAGTAGCTGAGACCAGGATTCCTTACGCGGTTAATCCTATTTCTAAGGGAGAAATAAGTCAACTCATCAAGCAATTGGAATCTCAAATGAAATCAGCGGCCAAGAATCTCGAATTTGAAAAAGCTGCTATTATTCGAGATCGCATCATAGAATTAAGAAAAGACGAAGAATTATTTTCACCCATCATAAAATAATAATCCGTCCAATCGTTTATTAGGAATTAAACGCACTTGAAGCTAGAAGCTATACATTTACCTTTGTTATTTGAACAATCGATTATCATGTCCTGTGTCCTGCTACAGTTCGAGAACGATAAATATGACAAGCTAATTCTATTGGTGATTAATCATAATAAAAAATTATAGAAATATTGCCAGTACTTTTATCCGGTGCCCGTCAACAAGAATCACTGAACAAACCGGGACTAAAGTAACAGAATCATAGGTACAAATGGGTGATTGACGCATTCTCTATACATAAGCCATAGTATAGTCTGGTATAGCTGAATAGTTTTTATGAGAGGTATATATGCCTGTTGTTATTAATGACCAGACTTATTACAGAACAGGTGAGGTTTGCCAAATGATTGGCATCAGTAAGAACACCCTTTTCAGATGGTTGAAGGAAGGTTTATTTTCTGATGTTGAATACCGTGATTGGCGGGGTTGGCGGTTATTTACGGCATCTCAATTGGATATGATTAGAATGAAAACCAACCACGTTACAACCATAACTCGAGGAAAGTTAAGGAAGTAGCTAGATGAAATCAATTAACTCGGTAGTTGAACGAACAAGCGAAGAGGATATAATACAAATCCTAGTCGAACAAGCGCCAGTGGGAGTTTCTATTGTTCAAGATGGAAAGTTTTGCTATGTCAATTCCTTCTTCTCAATGGCCACTGGATATACGGAAGACGAATTGATAGGAAAAGATTCTTTTGAGATTGTAGTTCCGGAAGATAGGCACATGGTCAGGGAAAGTACCATAAGGATGCTGAAGGAAGAATTACTGACGCCGTATCAATTCAGGGTTACTTGTAAGGACGGTCGCATTATTTGGGTTATGGCTACTGTTAAATCTATACATTACCATGGTAGTGAGGCATTTCTGGGAAATTATATGGAGATTACCGGACGTAAAAAGGTAGAAGATGCATTGAAAGAGAGTGAAGAAAAATATATGGAACTTGCCAACAGCGTCACCGATGTCTTTTTTGCGATGGACGAACATCTTAGATATACCTATTGGAACAAGGCGTCGGAACTTCTGACAGGAATCCGTGCGGAGGATGCAATTGGGAAATCTCTCCTGGAAATGTTCCCGGATTCACCTGGACGGAGAAAAGCGCAAAAGGTATACCGTGCCGTACTGAAGACACATAAACCACAGAATCTTATAAATGATTTTGATATTGACGGTAGGCATTGCATCTTTGACATTAACGCCTATCCCTCCCGGGATGGTATTTCGGTTATTGCCAGAGATGTCACTGAGCAGAAGCGGGCAGAGGAGGCAAGAAGAGAAGCGGAGGTGGAGAAAAGTGCTTTTCTTGAGGAAGCACCTGTAGGCATAATTCATACAGATATCAAGGGCAACATTACATATGTTAATCAAAGATTCGAGTCAGAGACAGGTTATTCACGAAAAGAAATCGTAGGCAAGAGTTGTTTTGAAATAGATTGGTTGCCTGCAACTACTATGACATACCTTACGCAAAGGATGGCAGCTAGATTGAAAGGAAGTCCTGCCAAACATTGGGAAACTCAGTTCAAATGCAAGAACGGACAATGGATCTGGATTACACTTGAAGGCAAAATACTTAGAAAGTCGGAGGTTCCGGTTGGCTTTCAAATTATTGCAATAAACATCACCGAACGCAAGCGGGCAGAGGAAGTACTTAGGCAGTCTGAAGAGAGATATCGGACCATATTAGCGGAGATGGAGGATGCCTATTTCGAGGTCGACCTTGGTGGACACTTCACCTTCGTCAATAATTCAGTGTGCCGCGACCTGGGATACTCAAGAGAAGAGTTAATAGGAATGAGTTATAAAAAAATAACTGTAGAAGAACATATCGAGTCTGTCTTCCAAGTCTTTAATGAAGTATACCAGACTGGTGTACCAAACAAAGGGTTCCCTTGGAGAACCGTCCGTAAAGACGGGAGCCATGGGTTCGCCGAAACATCGGTCTCTCTTATACTAGACGACGAGGGTAAAATTATGGGCTTTCGTGGTGTTGGGCGTGACATTAGTGAGCGTAGGAAAGTGGAGGAAGCACTACGGCAAAGCGAGGAAAATTATAGAGTTCTGTTCGATAGCTCGGTAATCGGCACGATTGTTCTTGACGCTGATACACGAAAAATAGCAATGGCTAATCAAGCTGCTACAGAAATTTTTGGATTTAACTCTGTAGAAGAAGTCCAAGGTATAGATCTATTTGATTATATTCGTCATGAAGACAAGGATAAAATTGTCGAACTTGCTTTGGATAATTTGTACGGACAAGACGGGCGACAGGTTTATGAACTTGGGGCATCTACCAAGGATGGAAGGGAAATATGGATAAATGCAACGGGTGCAACCATTAAGCACGAAGGCAAACTAGCAGGTTTGATAGCTTTTACGGAAACTACCGAGCAAAAGAAACACCGTGAAAATATCATGATGACTGATCGGCTGGCTTCACTTGGCGAACTGGCATCGGGAGCCGCTCACGAACTTAATAACCCCCTTACAAGCATTATTGGCTTTTCCCAGCTACTCACAGAAAAGGAAGTGCCTGACGATATCCGTGAAGATTTGAAACTTATCAACAACGAGGCAAGACGTGCTGTTATAGTAACTAATAACCTCCTTTCTTTTGCTCGAAAACACTCTCCTACAAAGCAGCTTAACCAGATAAACAATATTATTGAAGATGTGTTGGAGTTACGTGCCCATGAACATAAAGTTAACCATATCAATGTCGAGGGACATCTTGATCCGAATCTTCCCGAAATCATGGTTGACTATTTCCAAATGCAGCAGGTTTTTATGAACATAATTATCAACGCCGAACATTTTATGATTAAAACGCACAACGGAGGAACTTTGACTATCACTACGAGGAAAGATAACAGTACCGTGAGGATCTCTTTTGCTGATGATGGCCCAGGAATCGCCGAGGAAAATATCGGGCGAATATTTGACCCATTCTTCACCACCAAGGAAGCAGGTAGTGGGACCGGCCTGGGATTAAGTATTTGCCACGGAATAGTGAATGAGCACAATGGGCAAATATATGTTAGGAGTCAATTGGGTAAAGGAGCTACTATTTTTATTGAATTACCCATTAAAAAACGTGCTCGTGTAAAAAGCTTAATATAAAGCAAGCTAATGCCGACTAGAGGAACCTTATAATGGTTAAAAGTGAAAATGAGCTAAAAACGATGACTAAGAAAAAGTCTTTACCGCGTAATATTCAACATCTGTTCGCACAGCAAGAAACGCTGCTTGTCGTCGATGATGAACCTGCTATCAGGAGACTACTTTGTCAGAAATTATCCAGAGAAGGTTATCTGTGCCAGGAAGCGAGCGATGCTGAACAGACCTTAAATATACTGGCAACCCATCCGATTGCTCTCGTAATTCTGGATATAAAGATGCCGGGCAAATCAGGTATCGAAATACTATCGGAAGTAAAGTCAGGCTACCCTGACACTGTAGTAATTATGGCTACTGCTATTATTGATATTAATGTTGCCATTCAGTGTCTAAAACAGGGGGCTGAAGACTACATTTGCAAACCCTTCAATCTGGAGGAACTTTCCCTGGCCGTCCAAAGGGCTATCGATAGGAGACACCTACAGCTCGAACTCAGAGAATATCAACAATTCCTGGAGGAAAAGGTTGAAGAACAGACGGAAGAGCTTAGAAGAGTTTTCCTTGGAGCTATTGAGGCACTGGTGTCCGCCCTTGAAGCTAAGGACAAGTATACCGGAGGGCATTCCCGACGGGTGACTGACCTAGCATTGGCTTTAGGCAATGAACTTGGATTATCAGCAAAAGATATGGAAGAATTGCGTTGGGCAAGCTTACTTCATGACATCGGAAAAATTGCGGTTGACCAATCTATTCAGAATAAGTCAGGCAAGTTGACACCTGAAGAGTATGACCACATTATGAAGCACACTCATGCCGGTGCTCTAATTGTTCAGCCTCTGGTTAATGGGAAAATAGCCGAGATGATTGATCACCATCACGATCGTTATGACGGTAGCGGACCTCACCAGATCATAGCCGGCAGCGGCATACCGTTGGGAGCCAGAATCATAGCCATTGCCGATGCGTTTGATGCCATGACATCTGATCGACCCTATCGATCAGCTATGTCCGTCGAGGAAGCTATACGCGAAATTCAGCGAGGTTCTCGGACTCAGTTCGACCCGACAATAATCACTGCATTCGTTAAAACGGTCGGAAAAGTGACCACACAGACTCAAAGTATAAAAAGCAGTGCGCTCGATCCTCATTTAATGGACTAGGAAGATTTCTATATACAACAACATCCACTTAGTCATTGAGAGTAATTAAAGGCGTTAAGGCAATCTCTTAGCCAGGTATGTATGGTTTTGGAGTTACTTCGCCTGTAATGCATTTGTTTCAATCACGACTTTTCAAGATTTTACTAGATGTTATTTATGTTAACGACATTTGGAACTCTTCATATATTCTTTTCCTTCCATGCCCTGTCACTCAAGACAACGGACGCTACCTTTTAGTCATCTCACCGGGCTGAGTATGACCTATGCACCTTGACACTTAAATTACCCCATAGTGATCATGGTAATGTCATGGCGTGCGGCTCAGATGAAGATGTAGATAAATTAAGACAAAGCCTCAATAGTTAACCGCAGCACTAATTAAAGCCTCTATTTATAATGGTCAATGGCTTGCCCAGCACAGGCAAGTTTCTTTTTCCGTAAAAAGTTGGTTAAAAGATTGACTTATCTCATTTTAGCAAGCGATATTTTCTAAATAGTGCGATAACGCTTTTTTGCACGAGAAAGATCAGCTATGCCTCAGAATGACCAGAAAGCTGGTTGTGAAGTGTATAAGAAAATAAAGCCCCCGAGGTTAAAGACTTCCCTTCTATCATCTTGTCGTTGATACTTAGCATGATATTTCTTTCGTAACTCATAAGATTGTCCGTGCAACAAATGGATAACAGCGAAATTTCCTGTATTAACCTCTTCTATTCTTTATCCAAATAAAGTAAAATAAATGTTCTAAAATTTACATATTCGGGGGATAAATTTTGAATATTAAAGCTACAGTTGGAGATATAGCTCGAATAAAAGCTGATGCCATTGTTGTGAATCTTTTTGAAGGCATTAAACAACCGGGAGGTGCTACCGCCGCTGTCGATAAAGCTTTGGATGGAGCTATTAGTTCCCTCATCAGTAGAGGTGGCATCAATGGTAAATTCGGGGAAGTTAACATTGTACATACGTTTGGAAGGCTACCAGCGGGAATAGTAGCTATTGTGGGATTGGGTAAGCGAGAAGAGTTTAATGTGGATAGCATTCGTGGAGTAACCGGTGAATTTTGCCGTATATTACGCAAAGTGAATTGTCACAAGATAGCTACAATACTCCATGGTACTGGTATAGATGTTATAGAGCCTGAAGATTCAGCTCAGGCAATAACAGAGGGCGCCCTTCTCGGGCTTTATAGCTTCACTAAATATAAGAAATCTGAATACGGGAATATCAACGAAATCCTTATAGTAGTCAGAGAAGAGGAAATTGTTCCAATCTTAGAGCCAGCTATAGGCAAGGGTAAATTAATAGCCGAAGCCGTCAATCTGGCTCGAGATATGGGTAACGAACCCGCTAACTACATGACACCTAGCCAGATGGCTGAAATAGCTCAAGAAATAGCTAGCAAGCATGATTTAGAGATCAAGATATTTAACCGAGAGGACATGGAGGCAATCGGTATGGGAGCATTGTTGGGGGTGGCCAAAGGAAGCAACCAGCCCCCTAAGCTGATAATTCTTAGCTATAGAGGCGACGAAGGTTCTGAGAAAACCCTCGGCTTTCTGGGCAAGGGCATAACTTTTGATTCCGGGGGAATCTCCATCAAGCCCTCAGACGGAATGGCTGACATGAAGAATGATATGGCCGGCGCTGCAGCGGTTATGACCGCACTTGTGGCTATTGCTCAGTTGAAACCTAAGATTAACGTAACAGCTATCATTCCGACTACCGAAAACCTACCGAGTGGCTCAGCCTTGAAACCAGGGGATGTTCTGAAGGCTATGAACGGCAAAACTATCGAAGTAATAAGCACAGATGCTGAAGGAAGACTCATCCTAGCTGATGCCCTGAGCTATGCCCGTAAGCTGGAGCTATCCCCTTTGATAGACTTAGCTACGTTAACTGGAGCTTGCCGAGTCGCCTTGGGCATGCTTTATAGTGGGCTTTTTGGCAACGACAAAGACCTGATAAATGAAGTCCTTGGTGCTGCACAAAGAACAGGAGAGAAAATGTGGCATATGCCCATGCCTACAGAATATAAGGAACAAATTAAAAGTGATATTGCAGATATTAAGAATACGGGCAACAGGTATGGAGGGGCTATCACTGCCGCCCTATTCCTGGCTGAATTTGCTGATAATACCCCCTGGGTTCATATCGATATAGCTGGTCCTCGTCTCTCCAACAAGGAGAGTGGATATATAGTGAAAGGTGCTACCGGTTTTGGTGTCAGAACCTTAATCGAGCTAGCATTGAACGAGGCAAAGGGGCAGGACGCTATATGAGAGTAAAATGGTTAGGTCACGCTTGTTTCTTAATTACTTCAAGGGATGGATTGCGAGTAATTACTGACCCTTATGCTGTAGGTGGAGGCATTAATTACTCTCCCATCAAGGAAACTGCTGACGTTGTTTCAGTGAGTCATGGACATGACGACCATAGTAATGTTTCTGCGGTAAAGGGGAAACCTGAAATAATTAATACTGCCGGCATAAAAACTGCCAAAGGTATTCATTTTAGAGGTGTCGCCACTTTCCATGATGAGGCTCAGGGTAGACAAAGAGGATCTAACACTATCTTTTGTTTCACCATGGATGATATAAAATTTTGTCACCTGGGTGATTTGGGGCATGTGCTTAATCCAGAACAGGTTAGTGAAATTGGTGCTGTGGATATTCTATTTGTTCCTGTGGGTGGTTATTTTACCATTGATGCTGCAGTAGCGACCCAAGTATGTGACCAATTAGGGCCCAAAGTAATTATTCCCATGCATTTTAAAACCCCTAAATGTACTTATCCTATAGCTGATGTTGAGGATTTTCTCAAAGGTAAAAAAAATGTAAGAAGAATTGATAATAGTGAGGTAGACTTCGAAGTAGAAAAGCTTCCAGCTAACACTGAAATCTTGATATTGCACCCGTCTATGTAGTTATTGAAATTTCGTTACTAGTATGAAGACAATGATTGTTAGAGATTCAGATTTTGTGTTTACCCCTCCTCCGCAACTTGCCTGGGCGAGACGAGTTTTGATCAAACCCTGTGCTGGCTATGCTTACTCTTACCCTGTAACTACCAGCCCCAAACTACTTAATACTATTATCAAAGGTATTAGAAAACTCAGCAATGCGGATATTCTCATTGCGGACGGGACTCCTAGTGGTGAATCTATCTACCCGGTATATCAAGCTTTGGAGTATAACTTTCACCAGGTCCTTATGCTTGATATTCGAGATTCCATTTTCATAGAGGTTCAGAATCCCCTATCTCAATTCTATGCCGTGGAGAGTTTCTGGGTACCCAATGTAGTGTTACGCAGCGACTTCTTGATTAGCGTTACTCCATTTAAAGTTTGTGGTAATTATGGCCGCTTTAGTGTGGCAAACCTTTTGGGCTTGTTACCGGTAAGCAAGTATAAAAAAGGGAAATCGGGTGGTTGGGGAGCTTTGTATGAGTTAGGTATTGAGAAAGTTCTTGCCGACCTCTACTTCACCTTGCCTTTCGATTTGGGCATTATTGAAGCCCATCAAAAATTTTCTTACACTGATGACCCCACGAGAGGTGAATCAGAGGATTATGGAAAAACCTTGGTTGGCGAACCTTGTGAGATTGATATTGAGGCTTGTGAAATAGCCAGAATTAAGTGTGAGCATTTAGGATTGATTAGTGAGGGCAGGGTTCAACTGGATGATTGAGGAGTCGAAAAAGTTAGGATAGACTTTTGTATTTTTAGTTATTATTTTCGCTTCTAAGCTTTGATTTTTAATTTTTCTCAATATCTTATCTTAAAGTCCTTAAATTGTCCTAAATAATCAGCCCAATCTATTTCCACTCTCTTCACCTGGGCTCCTGGCGGACCGATCTTAAGTTGCTCCATTAGTTTATTCAACTGGGGTTTCTCCCCTTCAGCTTGAACTTCTACGGCATCACCACGGCCAAGATTACGAACGTAGCCTTTCAAGCCCAATCCCCTGGCTGTATTTAGAACGAAATAGCGAAAATATACTCCTTGTACTCTTCCGTATACTATAACAGATAATCGTGCCATATCAGCCATATCTTCACTGATTTACTCCCTGTCGTTCTTGGCTATAACCGCATTTC